>NZ_JACRSP010000005.1 GCF_014384765.1 Feifania hominis
GGCATGTTGACAGGTTTGCCGGTCATGGTCTCCCACCGGCCGGTCTTGCTGTTGTAGACGATGGTCTCGTCTGCATCATATGGCATATTCCACATTCCTCCTCATGTGTTAGAATTAATGATATCGTAACACATGAGTTAGAATTATTCTATGATTCCCCGCCTCCTTTTTGTTACCTTTGCTTACCTCTTTTCTAACGGACTCATGAAACTGGTTACACCTGCGGGAAAAACTTGCACAGCTGGTTGCTCACGGCGGCCCGCCCGCGGAGCCCGGGGGACATCGTCGGAGAGAAACCCTCTTGTACAGGCATTGCCTGGCACGATGGGGGACGGTAAGTATCGACGTTTCTGCCTAAAAATTGACCATATTTTTTGTGAAAAGTGCAACAAGGATTTTTTTGTCAAATTACATCTATTGGCACATCTGTGAAATGTGTGAAAATAACTTGAAAGTTTTTAAAACTTATACTATAATAGGCCTACTTTTTAAGTTAAAATCATTTGCTATATATAAAAGGAAAGGAAATGTTTGTAATGAAGCGCAAAATCTCTTTGTTATTATGCCTTGTACTGATCGTGTCCGCTCTGGCGGGCTGCGGGAGCAAGAAAGACGAGCTCCCGAATACGGAGGACCGGCAGGACCTCACCATTGCCATCACCGCGGAGCCGACCTCTCTTGACTACTCCCTGGCAAACGAGCTGAACACTTTCAGCATCGCGGGCAATGTCTACGAGGGTCTCGTTCGCAAGGAGGCCGACGGCTCGCTCGTTCCGGGCCTCGCCGAGTCCTGGACCTACAACGATGACCAGACTGAAATCACCTTTACCCTGCGCGAGGGTGTGAAGTTCCACAACGGCGAGACCATGACCGCTGACGATGTGGTCTTCTCGTTTCAGAGAGCGCTCGAGAGCAAGAGCACGGCCCGTATGACCGGCGCCATCGAGTCAGTGGAAAAGATCGACGACACCCATGTGCTGATGAAGCTCAAATACTCCTACGGCCCCATTGAGGGGTGCCTTGCCAACGTCAACTGCGCGATTGTCTCAAAGAGCGCCGTCGAGGCGGACCCCGAGGGCTTCGGCCGCGCTCCGGTCGGCGCCGGCCCCTATCAGGTGGTCGAGTGGAAGTCGGGCGAGAAGATTGTGATGAAAGCCTTTGCCGACTACCACAGAGGCGAGGCCAAGATCAAAGATCTGACCTACATGGTCATCGCCGACAGCACCTCTGCGCTGGTCGCGCTGGAAAAGGGCCAGATTGACGTGATCGCCAACACCCAGACCTCTGACAAGCAGAACATCACCAGCAACGCGAATCTCCAGTACGACGAGACCATCGCCGACTCGTTCTTCTTTTTGACGTTCAACAACGCCGAGGGCCTCTTCGCCGACAATGTGAAGCTGCGCCAGGCCATCGCCTACGCGATTGACAAGGAGTCCATCCTGCTCGGCGCGATGGAGGGCATCGGCTCGGTCGCCCACTCGGTCATCCCGGGCAACTGCTTCGGCGCGCCCGAGAACCCCGACGACTACGAGTACAACCCCGAAATGGCAAAGCAGCTCCTCGCTGAGGCGGGCTATCCCGACGGGCTGACGATCAACATGCCCACCATGAGCAGCGGCTACTATGTGAAGATCTCCGACATTCTGGTCGACCAGCTTCGCCAGGTCGGCATCACCGTCAACCAGGAGCTCATGGAGAGAACCGCCTACCTGCAGGACGTCTACACCAACTGCCAGTATGACATGTCGGTTCTGAGCATCTCGGCGCTGCAGCCGGATGCGGACTTCATCACCTTTATGCGCTACCACAGCGACTACATCGGCGGCGGCAACAACTTCACCAAGGTCAACAACCCGAAGCTCGACGAGCTGCTGGAGATCGGCCGCTTTGACAGCGATCCGGCCAAGCGCACCGCGGCCTATGCGGAGCTCTGCCAGATCATCAAGGACGACGCCGTTCTGCTGCCGCTGGTCAACCCGCCCGTGGGCGTTGCCGGCAACGTGAAGCTGCAGGGTCTCAAGGCGTTCAGCGACCAGAGTATCTACGTGTACGACCTGTCCTGGGGCGCGTAAGCGCGCGGGGGAATCAATCAGAAACAAAAGCGCAGATGCAGTTCAGCCCGGCTGAGCTGCATCTGCTTGTTCCTTTCGCAAGACGCTTCCCCAAGCGAAAAGAGGATCGGGAGTGTGAACAATGTTAAAATTTATAGGAAAACGGCTGCTGATGATGATTCCCGTCATCCTGGGGATTTCCTTTATCATCTTTGCGATCATGGCGCTGACGCCGGGCAACCCGGCGCAGATGAAGCTCGGGGAAAACGCCACGCCCGAGGCCATCGCGGAGCTGGAGGAGGAGATGGGGCTCAACGAGAACTTCTTTGTGCGCTATTTCAAATACATGGGCAACGCCCTGCGCGGCGACCTCGGCAACTCCTACCGCACCGAGCTGCCGGTGGCTCAGGAGCTGATGAGCCGTTTCCCGAATACGCTGATTCTGGCCTTTTTCGGCATTGGCCTTGCGGTGGTCATCGGCATCCCCATCGGCATTCTGTCCGCCGTCAAGCAGTACACGATCATTGACACGGTCAGCCTGGGGCTGGCGCTGGTCATGACGTCCATTCCGGCGTTCTGGCTGGGGCTGATGCTGATGCTGACGTTTTCGCTGAAGCTCGATCTGCTGCCCGCCGTGTACGACGGCACATGGACGAGCTTCATTCTGCCCTGCATCACGCTCGCCATCGGCTCGATGGCAACGCTCATCCGCATGACCCGCTCAACGATGCTCGAGGTCATCCGTGAGGACTACATCCGCACGGCGCGCGCCAAGGGCGCGCCGGAGAAGGTCGTCATCTTCCGCCACGCGCTGCGAAACGCGCTGCTGCCGGTCGTGACGACCATCGGCATCAACTTCGGCTTACAGCTCGGGGGCGCGGTGATCTGCGAGTCGGTCTTCTCCATTCAGGGGCTCGGCACGCTGATGATCACCTCCGTCCGGCAGAAGGATGTGCCCATGGTCATGGCGGCGGTTCTGTTCGTGGCGCTGACGATCAGCATCGTCAATCTGCTGATCGACATTCTCTACACCTACATAGACCCGCGCGTCAAATCCCAGTACATCAAGGCGAGGTGAGGCGTATGAAAAAAACCGACAAGCTGAAAAATGAGCACAGAGGCCAGCTGTATTTCATCATGCGCCGCTTTCGCAAAAACAAGCTCGCCATGTTCGGGCTCTGCCTGTTTGCGGCGCTGACACTGGTGGCGGTGTTCGCAAACTTTCTTGCGAGCTACGATAACGACGCGCTCTCGCACAACATGGCTGAGCGCAACCAGCCACCCGGCGCCGGACATCTTCTCGGCACGGACCACTACGGGCGCGACCTCTTCGCGCGCGTGATCTTCGGCGCGCGCATCTCCCTGTTCATCGGCATTCTGACCATTCTGATTTCTCTGAGCGTCGGGGCGATCATCGGCGCGGTGGCCGGCTACTACGGCGGCCGGGTCGACAACCTGCTCATGCGCATCATGGACGTGTTCATGGCGATTCCGTCGATTCTGCTTGCGATCTCCATCGTGGCGGCGCTCGGCAACGGCATGTGGAATCTGCTGCTGGCGCTGAGCATCTCGGGTGTGCCGCGGTTTGCGCGCATTGTGCGCTCGTCGATTCTGACGGTCAAGGGGCAGGAGTTTGTGGAGGCCGCCCGCGCCTACGGCACGACCGACACGGGCATCATCCTGCGCCACATTCTGCCGAACAGCATCGGCCCGATCATCGTGCAGGCGACGCTGAGCATGGCCACCACCATTCTGACGATCTCCTCGCTGAGCTTTGTCGGTCTGGGGCTGCCCTCCTCCGTGCCGGAGTGGGGCGCGATGCTCTCCGAGGCAAAGCAGTTCATGATGTACTACCCGCACGAGATCATTGTGCCCGGCGTTGCAATCGTGCTGGCGGTCATGGCGCTGAATCTGATCGGCGACGGTCTGCGCGACGCCATGGACCCCAAGCTGAAGAATTGATGAGGTGATCGCCATGTCAGAGCATCTGCTTACGATCAAAAATCTGCATATCAAATATGACACGGACGAGGGCGAGGAGGTCCGCGCGGTCAACGGCGTCGACCTCACGCTCGACAAGGGCCGCAGCCTGGGCCTTGTGGGCGAGACGGGCGCCGGAAAGACCACGACGGCGCTCGCCGTTTTGAAGCTGCTGCCCAAAAAGGTGGGCTCCATCACCGAGGGGCAGATCGTCCTCGACGGGAAGGACATCACCGCCGCCACCGAGGAGGACATGCGCCTGCTGCGGGGCAACACCGTGTCGATGATCTTTCAGGACCCCATGACCAGCTTGAATCCGGTTCTTCCGGTGGGCGAGCAGATCATGGAGGTCATCTCCCTGCACCGCAAGGACCTCACAAAGGAGCAGCTCGAAAAGCGCCTCGACGAGATTCTGACCATGGTGGGCATCCCGCCCGAGCGCAGGCAGGACTATCCCCATCAGTTCTCCGGCGGCATGAAGCAGCGCATCGTCATCGCCATCGCCCTGGTCTGCGAGCCGAAGCTGCTGCTGGCGGACGAGCCCACCACCGCGCTCGACGTGACCATTCAGGCCCAGGTTCTCGATATGATGCGCTCGCTTCGCGAGCGCATGGACACCGCCATGATTCTGATCACCCACGACCTGGGCGTGGTGGCGGAAAACTGCGACGAGGTCGCCATCATGTACGCCGGCGAGATCATCGAATACGGCGCGGTGGAGGATATCTTCGAGCGGGAGAACCACCACCCCTACACCGTAGGGCTCTTCGGTGCCATTCCCGATATGACCAAAGACGAGCGCCGGCTCCACCCCATCGACGGCCTCATGGCGGACCCGACCGATCTTCCCAGGGGCTGTAAGTTCGCCCCGCGCTGCCCCCACTGTATGCCGGTGTGCGAGACCGAGCAGCCCCGGTTCCACACGGAGAACGGCCATTCGATCCGCTGCCACCTGTTTGGCGCGCCGGGCAGCAAACCAGCGCAAGGAGGGAACGCGTGATGCCGGATACCATTTTGGAAACACGAAACCTGAAAAAATATTTTTCGACCTCTGCGGGCGTGCTGCACGCGGTGGATGATGTGAGCTTCACGCTCGAGCGGGGCAGCACCCTCGGCGTGGTGGGCGAGTCCGGCTGCGGCAAGTCGACGCTGGGCCGGGTCGTGCTGCGGCTGCTCGAGGCCACCGGCGGCGAGGTGCTCTTCAACGGGCAGGACATCATGAAGCTGACAAAGCCCCAGATGCGTGAGATGCGCCGCAAGATGCAGATGATTTTTCAGGACCCCTATGCCTCGATCAACCCGCGCATGTCGGTCAGCGACATCATCGCCGACCCCCTGCGGGTCAACGGCATCTGTGAGAGCCGTGAGCAGCGCCACAGCCGCGTGGAGGAGCTGATGCAGACCGTGGGCCTCTCCAAGCGCTTTGCCAACGCCTACCCCCACGAGCTCGACGGCGGCCGCCGCCAGCGCATCGGCATCGCCCGGGCGCTCGCGCTCGAGCCGGAGTTCATCGTCTGCGACGAGCCGGTCTCGGCGCTCGACGTGTCCATTCAGGCCCAGATTCTCAATTTGATGATGGATCTGCAGGAGCAGATGGGGCTGACCTACATCTTCATCACCCACGACATGAGCGTGGTGCGCCACATCAGCAATGAGATCATGGTGATGTACATGGGCCAGTGCGTGGAGAAGACCTCCTCCCACGAGCTCTTCGCAAACCCGCTTCACCCCTACACCGAGGCGCTGCTCGACGCGATTCCCGTGCCGAACTTCAGCCGCCGCGGCAGACCCCGCAAGCTGCTCACGGGCGAGGTCACAAGCCCCATCAACCCGAAGCCCGGCTGCCGCTTCGCCCCGCGCTGCCCCCATGCGACGCCGGCCTGCACGGGCGAGAGCATCCCGCTTCGGGAGGTCAGCCCCGGCCACTTCGTGGCCTGTGTGCTGCGCTGAGAGCGAAAGGAGCCTACAATGGATCGCCTATTCTTTACAAAAAACCGCGAGAAATTTGCCGGGCGGATGGCTGACGACTCGATGGCGGTGTTCTTCTCAGGCATCTACCGCCGCGACACCAACGACCAGCTCGCCTATCCGTTCTCGGTGGACCGGAACTTCTACTACTTCACCGGCATCGACCGCGACAACATGATTCTGCTCTTCTGGAAGAGCCGCGGCCGCACCCAGTGTTATCTCTTTCTGCCGCCGGTCGACGAACACTATGAGAAGTGGCAGGCGAAGATGATGCGCCCCGCGGAGGCCGCCGCCGTCTCGGGCATCGAGAATGTGCTGTACACCTACCAGTTTGAGACCGAGTTTGACAACCGGGTCTTTCTCTCGGGCAGCACAAAGAGCGTCTATCTCTACTCGAACATCGCGGGGCTTCATGAGCCGCAGACCCTCTATGCCCAGTTTGCCGACCGTCTGCGCCGCACCTACCCGGCGATGGAGATTTTAAATCCCCTCGACATCCTGACCGAGCTTCGCGGCTCCAAGGAGCCCGAGGAGGTCGAGCTGACGCAGCAGGCGGTCGACCTCGCCATCGGCGCGCTCACCCACACCGCCGCGCTCATGGAGCCGGGCATCGCCGAGTACCAGATCAAGGCCCACTACATCCACTACCTGAGCATGCACGGCAGCGCGCCGCGCTTTCGCTCGGTGGTGGCGGCTGGGAAGAACGCCACGATTCTCCACTACAACGAGGCAAACTACGTCACCGGCGCGCAGGACATGGTGCTCATGGACGTCGGCGCGCTGAACGGCTGGTATGTCTCCGACCTGACGCGCACCTTTCCGGTCAGCGGCCGATTTACCCCCCGCCAGCGCGAGGTCTATGACATTGTTCTCGAGGCGCTCGCCATTGGCATGGATGCGCTGTGCGTCGGCACGACTGAGTTCGCGGTGAACGCCAAGATCAAGGAGTTCTATGCCGGGGCCCTGAAGTCTCTCGGTCTCATCGACGACGCGCGCGAGGTGGAGCGCTACTACTTCCACGGCAGCGGCCACCCCATCGGCCTCGACCTGCACGACTACCGCCGCCTCGACCGCGTGATTCCGAAAAACTGCCTGCATACCATGGAGCCGGGGCTCTACATTCCCGAGTGGGGCATCGGCATCCGCATTGAGGACAATGTGCTCGTGACGGAGGACGGGGTTGTGAACCTGTCGCAGGCTCTGCCGCGCACCGCAAACGACGTGGAGAACATGGTCGCCCCGTGACCCTCTGTAAAATGTCGGACAGATACAGCGCCCGCCCGAACCCACGGGGGTTCGGGCGGGCGCTTTCGCTTTGGGCAAGGTTGTCCCGCGCCCGAAATCATGGTAAGATGGTTTCAGGGCTTGCGCCCGGCTAAGGGCTTGCGCCCGGCATAAGGGCTTGCACCCGGCATAAGGGCTTGCGCCCGGCATAAGGGCTTGCACCCAGGCATG
Organism: Feifania hominis; assembly: GCF_014384765.1. NCBI lineage: Bacteria > Bacillati > Bacillota > Clostridia > Eubacteriales > Feifaniaceae > Feifania > Feifania hominis. The sequence continues at coordinate 7,458 of NZ_JACRSP010000005.1, forward strand.
TGGGTTTGCGCCCGGGCAGATCGGGCCTGCACTCGGCAGCTGGGGCTTGCGCTCGGGCAGCTCACGAACCGAAGCCCGGCCGGACTCACGTCAGCGGGCTTGTGTGGAGATGATACGCGCTGATATCGGGGCAATCCGCCATACCTCACGGACCCGCGTCCACGGTCGGACTGACGTCCGGGCAGGTTTGCGTGCGGGCTCGTGGCGGGCACGCAGGCCCGGCAGGTTTGCCCGTAGGATTCGCGAGGCATGCCCACCCAATGGGCCGCGTCCGGCATCTGCGGGCGCAGAGGGAATGGAAAGGGGAATACAATTTGAAGAGAACAGTAGCACTATTACTCAGTGTATTGCTTTTGCTGGCTCTGGGGGCGTGCAAATCCCCATCTTCGGAGCCGGTACCCCCCGTCACGGGCGGGGAGGAGGATCTGCCGCCCGCGGTGGACCCACAGCCGGAACCGGAACCCGTGCCTGAGCCTGAGTCCGAGCCGGTGGTGCGCTACTGGAATCCGCTGACGGGGCAGCCCATGCCCGACAGCTATGAGATGACCCGGCCGGTGGCGGTCATGATCAACAACTTAAAGCCCGCCCTGCCCCAGAATGGCATCGGCTCGGCCGACGGCTGGTTTGAGTTCCCCGCCGAGGGGGAGACCAACCGCATCATGGCGGTCTTCTACAACTATCAGGACATCGAGCAGATCGGCACGGTTCGCAGCGCGCGCGACTACTTTCTCGACTACGCGCGCCCGCTCGACGCCATCTTTCTGCACTACGGCGGCAGCCCTCAGGCCTACAAGGCGCTCAAGCGCGGCGACCTCGACGCCTTTGACGGCATCAACGGCGACGTGGAGAAGAGTCTCTACTGGCGCGATAAGGACCGCATCAAGAACGCGGCCTGGGAGCACAGCGTCATGACAAGCGGCGAGAAGATCACGGCCACCATCGAGAAGTTCAAAAAGCGCGCCGTACTCGAGCAGGAGCTGAAGCCGCTCTACACGTTCCGCGAGACCCCGGCTCCGGCGGGCGAGCAGAGGGCCGAGTTTGTCAAGATTCCCTTTTCAAACTACATCGCGCCGAGCTATGAGTACAACGCCGACACCGGCCTCTATGAGCGCTACCAGTACGGCAAAAAGCACATCGACGGCCTGACCGGCGAGCAGATCGCGGTGGAGAACGTCATCATTTTGCAGACCTCGGTCAAGGCCATTCCCGGCGACGACGCGAGCCGCGTCACGGTCGCGACCACGGGCAGCGGCAAGGGCTACTACTGCTCGCGGGGCACAGTCTGCGAGATCAGGTGGGAGAAAAAGTCCGACAGCAGCTTTGTCAAACTCATGGATGCGCAGGGAAAAGAGCTCGCCATCAACCCCGGGCGCAGCTTTGTGAGCATTCTCTCGGACCGGAAGAAGATCACTTTGGAATAGGAGACGCGTATGGACAGACCGGTGACAACCCTCTTTTTACTGGTGTCGGCCGACGGCAAGATCAGCACCGGCGAGACCGACGACTTTGACTTCGACGCCGACCTGCCGCGCCTGCCGGCGACGGCGGCCGGTCTTGCGCAGTACTATGCCCTGGAGCAGAGGACGGATCTCTGGTCGCTGTGCTCAGGGCGGGTGCAGGCGAAGATCGGCGTCAACGAGCGCCCCCGGCCTGAGAGGCGCACGGCCGTGTCGTTTGCGCTTGTGGACAATGGCCATCTTCGGGAGAGCGGCGTGAAGTGGTTTTGCAGCTACGCCAAAGAGCTCGCGATTGTGACCGTCAACCCCGACCACCCGGCTCTGTGCATGCGCGAGGAGAATCTGTCGGTATTGCTTCAGGAGCGGCTTGATCTGGGCGCGGCGCTCCGCTGGCTGCGCAATCAGCACGGCTGCGAGCGGCTCACTGTGCAGACCGGCGGCACGCTCAACGCCCTGCTGCTGCGCGCCGGACTGCTGGACTATGCCGAGCTGATCGTCGCCCCGCTGTTTGTCGGCGGAAGCAAAACACCCACGGCCATTGACGGCGCGCCGCCCGCGGGGCTTGACGAGCTCGGTATGCTGCGCCTTGTGGGCTGTGAGGCGCTGGAGCACAGCTATGTGCGGCTGCGCTACCAGATCATGTCGGAGCAGAAAGAAAAAGGACTCCCCGTCTGAGGGGAGCCCAATCGGCTGATTTTCTGTCAGGCGCTGCGGCCGGTGGTGTGAGCGGGGGCGGGCCGGCGAGCGGCCGGTGTGAGAACCACCACGTTGCGCTCACGGCGCTCGCGGCGCACGGAGCGCTTCGCAAGAGCCACCATGACTGTAAAACCGACGACCAGCGCGTAGAGGCCGAGTCCCACCGCAAAGCGCAGCGGCTCGCCCGGGTCGATGCGCCCGCGCGCGAGCGTGCGCATCACCGGCGGCAGAAAGAGCAGGGTGCCAAGCACCGGCAGTGTATAGTAATAATCGACAAGAAGCCGAAGAGTATCGTTTATCAATAGTTTTAAGCCCTGTTTTGCGGTCATTTGTATTCCCTCACTTGTCAGTCAATTGCAATGTCGTCGGTCAGTAGTAGCGAACCGAGGCGATGACCCGCCCGAGTATCGTGAGACTCTCGACGAGAATCGGCTCGTAGGCGTCGTTTTCGGGCTGCAGGCGAAAGCGGCCGTTTTCGCGGTAGAAGCGCTTGACCGTGGCCTCGTCCTCGATGAGGGCGACGACGATCTCGCCGTTTCGCGCCTCGGGTGTGCGCTCGACCACCACGAGATCCCCGTCGAGGATGGCGGCGTTTATCATGCTGTCGCCGCGCACGCGCAGCGCGAACAGCTCGCGCCCGCGCGCCACATCGCTGCTCACCGGGAGAAGCCCCTCGTTTTCCTCCACCGCGAGGATGGGAAGACCCGCCGTGACCCGGCCGAGAATGGGCACGCCCACGGTCTTGACCGCGTTCGGCAGAGAGATGGCGCGCTTTTTGTTCTCTTCATATATAATAAGACCCTTGTCGGCGAGATTCTTGATGTGGGCGTGTACCGATGAGGCGGCCTTGAGCCCCACCGCCGCGCCGATTTCGCGCAGAGAGGGCGGCACGCCGCAGGTCTCAATCTGCTCGCGGATGTAGTCGAGCACCTCGCGCTCTTTTTTGTCGCCGGTTCTCATGGCACACCTCCAAAACTCGAACATTTGTTGTTTTATGCTGTCAGTATAGCATGCGGTTTGAGAAAAAGCAACATTTGTTCTGAATTTTTTCAAAAAAATTGCTTCAAGGGGCCGTCACAGGCCGCCGGACGCGCATAAGTGCTTGACTTTTGTTTTGCGTTTCGCTTATAATATAGTTTGCCATTAACCTGATGGGGTAAATAGCGGCAAACCGCCGCGCCTGCCTGCCGGAGGCTTTTCGGTGTTTATCCCATGACAGAGAGAGGGGGGTTTTAAATGCTCAGAACCTATCAGCCCAAAAAGAGACACAGAGCCAAGGAGCACGGCTTCCGCAAGAGAATGAGAACCAGCAACGGAAGAAAAGTATTGGCCAGAAGAAGAGCCAAGGGAAGAGTCCGACTGACCCACTAAACCATGAAGGCCACAAAACAGTTTGTGGCCTTTTTGTTTATAGTGAGCGAAGCGAACTTCATGAAATACAACCTCTTCGGGAGGGAGCGCCCTTTGCGACCGACCATTTGGATTGTCGCTGTTTTATCTTCTTTTGCGCTCATGGAGTAACTATGACGAGAACAACCGCCCTCACCGAGAACCGCGAGTTCAAGCGCGCCTACGCCAGGGGCAAGACCAGGGCGGGCAAGTATCTCGCGGTCTACTGCTTTCGCAACCGGCGAAACGCCGGTGTCAACCGCTATGGACTGACTGTGAGCAAAAAGGTCGGCAACGCCGTGCAGCGCAACCGGGCCAAGAGGCTGCTGCGCGAGTCGCTGCGGCTGCTCGAGCCGCGCATGAAGACCGGCTACGACCTTGTGCTCGTGGCGCGAACGCGCATTCTCGGCGCCCGGTGCCAGCAGGTACAGTCCGCCATGGAGGAGATCTTCACCGAATTTGGCCTGATCGAGGGGCCGCGCCATGATTAAGAGGTTTCTCATCGCACTCATCCGAGGATATCGAAAGTACATCTCGCCGTATAAGAGGCCGTGCTGCCGGTTTACTCCGACCTGCTCGCAGTATGCGCTCGAGGCCATCGGCCGGTATGGAGCGCTCAGGGGCAGCTGGCTCGCCCTGCGGCGGATTTTAAAGTGCCACCCCTTTCACCGGGGCGGCTATGACCCGGTTCCCTAAATTGCATGTTGGAGGAAGACAATGGGACAAATCTTTGACGTCATACTCAACCAGCCGCTCGGTTGGGTGATCAAGTTCTGCTACGACCTGGTCAACAACTACGGTCTGGCGATCATTCTGTTCACGATCCTTGTCAAGTTGATTCTCTTCCCGCTCGGCATCAAGCAGCAGAAGGGCTCCATCGCCATGCTGCGCATGAAGCCGAAGGAGGAGGCCATCCGCAAAAAGTACGCCAAGGACAAGGAGAAGCTCAACCAGGCGCTCATGGAGCTCTACCAGGACGAGGGCTACAGCCCCATGGCCGGCTGTCTGCCGCTGCTGATTCAGTTCCCGATCATCTTTTCGCTGTATAAGATCATCAACGAGCCGCTGACCTACATTCTGAATCTGTCGCAGGACACCATCCGCGCCATTGACGCGGCGCTGAACCTCGGCATGATCGACAAGCCCGGCTATATCCAGATTCCGATCGCCGAGGCCATGTACCACAACGCCGATAAGATCGCCCATCTTCTGCCCGAGGGCGTCAAACCCATCGACTTCAACTTTTTCGGCATCAACCTCGCCGAGACGCCGAGCTTTACCAAAATTTCGCTTCTGTGGCTCATCCCGATTCTCGCGGGCGTGATGGCCTGGGTGTCGGGCTGGTACATGCAGAAGATGAACCCCGCTCCGCAGCAGGCCAACATGAAGACCATGAACCTTGTCATGCCCATCATGTCGCTGATTTTCTGCTTTCAGATGCCCGCGGGCGTCGGCCTGTACTGGTCGATGTCGAGCGTGATGAGCATGGTGCAGAGCTGGGGCCTGAATCTCATCTACAACCCCAAAAAGATCATCGCCCAGATGGAGGAAGAGGAGCGCCAGAAAGAGGAGATCCGCAAGAAGAAGAAAGCGCTCATGCAGCAGAAGCTCGCGCTCGAGCGCGCCGAGGCGGAAGAGGCCGCAAAGAAAAAGCACAGCGGCGCGCGCAAATACAACAACCAGAAAAAGCAGGACCAGAACGAACCGCAGGTCCCGCAGGACGGCGCCGCTGACGACGGCGACGGACAGGGGGAGGAATAACCAGTGAGAAACGAGTACATTGCGACAGGCAAGACCATTGACGACGCCATCAACGCCGGGTGCGCCGCGCTCGGCGTGGACCGCGACGATCTGAATGTGGAAATCGAGGTGCTCGAGACGCCGACGAGATCCTTTCTCGGGCTTCGCACCACCGACGCCAAGGTCAAGGTGACGGTCGTCACCGAGGACGAGCCCGAGCCGGCCGACAACGACCCCTCGGACAAGGCGGGCAACTTCCTCGCGCAGCTCTTTCGCGTGATGGAGATGGACGTGAGCATCGAGACCGAATTCATTGAGAACGACGAGAGCGCAAACGAGCTCGCCATCGAGCTTGTGGGCAAGGACATGGGCATCGTCATCGGCCGGCGCGGCGACACGCTCGACGCGCTTCAGTATCTGACGAGCCTTGTGGTCAACCGCGGCGAGGAGGACTATGTCAAGGTCACGGTTGACACCGAGAACTACCGCCGCAAGCGAGAGGAGACGCTGCAGCGTCTCGCGAAGAAGATCGCCGGCAAGGTGGTCAAGTACCGGCGCAACATGACGCTCGAGCCCATGAATCCGTTTGAGCGGCGCATCATCCACTCGACGCTTCAGGACTTCGAGGGCGTGCGCACCGGGTCGGTCGGCGTCGAGCCGAACCGCAAGGTGGTCATCTACTACGAGGGCCCCGGCGGCGTGCAGGACGAGCGCCCCATGAGCGGCGCGTCCCGCAGAGGCCGCAGAAGATAAAAATCAGACAGAAGGGCGGGCGCCAGCCCGCCCTTTTTTGAAAGAGGGGGAACGAATCCGTGAGCACCATTGCGGCCATTTCGACCGGCTATCAGACGGCGGCCATCGCCGTGGTGCGCGTCAGCGGCGAGGGCACAAGGGCGCTTCTCGGGCAGGTTCTTCGCCGGGCGGACGGCGCGCCCTTTTCCACCTGGCCGCCCCGCCGCGCCCGCCTTGCGCGGCTGGTCGACGGCGGCCGGCCCGTCGACGACGTGGTCTGCACCCTCTTCGAGGGCCCCGCCTCCTACACGGGGGAGGATATGGCTGAGATCAGCTGCCACGGGGGTCTTGTGGTGGTGGGCGAGGTGCTCGACTGCCTGCTGCGCCACGGGGCGAGCCCGGCGGCGCCGGGGGAATTCACCAAGCGCGCCTTTTTAAACGGCCGGCTCGACCTTGCGCAGAGCGAGGCGGTGATGGACCTCATCGGCGCGAAGAGCCGCCGTGCGGCGGAGCTTGCGCTCACCCAGGTGGGCGGCGCTCTGTCGGGTGAAATCGAGGCGCTGCGCCGCGAACTTGTGGATCTCGACGCCGAGATCATGGTCGGTATCGACTACGCCCACGAGGGCATGGAGCCGGCCGACGCCGGCGTCGTCTCGGCGGCCGTCGAAAGGCTTCGCGCGCACACGGCGCGGCTTCTGAGAAGCTACGCCTACGGCCGCGCCGTGGCCGAGGGCATTCCGACCGCGATTGTGGGGCGGCCGAACGTGGGCAAGTCCTCGCTGATGAACGCCCTCTCCGGGTGCGAGCGCAGCATCGTCACCGAGGTCGCGGGCACCACCCGCGACGTGCTCGACGAGACGGTGCGCCTGGGCGATTTGCTGCTGCGCCTCTACGATACGGCGGGCATCCGCGAGACCGACGACGCGGTCGAGCGCATTGGCGTCGAGCGCGCGCGGCGCGCGCTTGAGGGCGCGGAGCTCGTGCTCGCGGTCTTTGACCGGGGCGAGCCGCTCGCGGCGGACGACCGCACCGTGCTCGAGCTGAGCCGGGGCCGCGCGCGCATTGTGGTGCTCAACAAATCCGACCGGCCGCCGGTGCTCTCGGCCGCGGACTTTCCCGGCGATACGGTCGTGTGCCTCTCAGCGGCGACAGGCGAGGGGATCTCACAGCTCGAGCAGGCCGTGCAGGCGCAGCTTCTCTGTGACCCGCCCGACGCGGGCGAGGCGGTGCTCACGAGCGCGCGCCACCGCGAGGCGCTGCGCCGGGCGGACGAGCGGCTCGCGGCGGCGTACGACGCCCTCGCGCAGGGCATGCCGCCGGATGTGGCGGAGATCGACATCCGCGAGGCCATCGAGGCGCTCGGGGAGATTCTCGGGCGCACCGCGAGCGAGGACGTCATCGGGCGCATCTTTGAGAGGTTTTGCGTGGGGAAATAGGCCTGGGAGGGGGATTTCGCATCCCCCTCCCAACCACCCCCAGGCAAAAGCCCCCGCTCACACCGCGGGGACTTTTGAGAGGAGTCGTTTGTCGAAATGAATTCGCCAAACGACGGGATTGGATTACGAAGGGGGCAGGCCCCCTTCGAGCTGCCCCCGGGAAGAGGAATCGCTTGGCGCTTCGCGCCTCGCGATGATTTAGGGAAGCTTGTGAAGACGCAACTGCGGCACCATGGGGGGTGACGAAATTGTGAAGAACTCGTCTCGTGCTTCGCGCCTCGCGATAATGAATAAGGCTTGCGTGGGCGAAGTGCATATTCAAATAAAGGGGTTCCGCGAAAACGGCAGTTTTCGTGGAAAATAAAACAGATTATGAGCTATCATGTGGAAAATTTTGATGTTGTGGTGATCGGGGCGGGGCATGCCGGCATTGAGGCCGCCCTCGCTTCGGCGCGCCTTGGCAGGAGCACGGCCCTGTTCACCTCGAACCTTGACGCCGTGGGCAACATGCCCTGCAACCCCTGCATCGGCGGCTCGGCAAAGGGTCAGCTCGTGCGCGAGATCGACGCGCTCGGCGGCGAGATGGCAAAGGCCGCCGACGCCACCTTTATCCAGAGCCGCATGCTCGGCCGCGGCCGGGGGCCCGCCATGCACTCCCCGCGCGTGCAGAGCGACCGGCGCCGCTACCAGATTTACATGAAGCACGCCCTCGAAAAGCAGCAGGGGCTCGCACTCAAACAGGCTGAGATCGTCGAGATTCTCACCGAGGGCGGCGCGGTGAGCGGCGTGCGCACCAAGCTCGGCGCCGTCTACGGCGCGCGGGCCGTCATCGTCGCGACCGGCACCTTTCTGCGCGGGCGCATCATCATCGGCGACACCGCCTACGAGAGCGGCCCCGACGGCATGCACGCCGCCGTGGAGCTCAGCGACAGCCTGCGCGCGCTCGGGGTCCGGCTCATGCGCTTTAAGACCGGCACGCCCGCCCGGGTCAACCGCCGCTCGCTCGACTTTTCGCGCATGCAGGTGCAGCCCGGCGACGAGCCCATCGTCCCTCTGAGCTTCGGCAACGAGGGGTATGACATCGGCCCGAACCGCGTGGTCTGCCATCTGACCTACACCAACCCCGAGACCCATCGCATCATCCGCGAAAACCTCCACCGCTCGCCGCTGTTCAGCGGCATGATCGAGGGCATCGGCCCGCGCTACTGCCCGAGCATCGAGGACAAGGTCGTGCGCTTCGCCGACAAGGACCGCCACCAGATCTTCCTCGAGCCGATGGGCCTCGACACCGAGGAGATGTATGTGCAGGGCCTCTCCTCCTCTCTGCCGGAGGATGTGCAGCTCGCGTTCATGCGCACCATGGCGGGGCTCGAGCAGGTCGAGGTCATGCGCCCGGCCTACGCCATCGAATACGACTGCGCCGACCCTCTTCAGCTCGACGCGTCGCTCGAGTTCAAGGAGATTCCCGGCCTCTACGGCGCGGGCCAGTTCAACGGCACCTCGGGCTATGAGGAGGCCGCGGCCCAGGGCCTCATGGCGGGCATCAACGCCGCGCGGCGGCTTAAGGGGCTCGAGCCTGTCATTCTGCCGCGCTCGAGCAGCTACATCGGCACGCTCATCGACGACCTTGTGACCAAGGGCACGAACGAGCCCTACCGCATGATGACCTCGCGCAGCGAGTACCGTCTTCTTCTGCGGCAGGACAACGCCGACTGGCGCTTAAGCGACATCGGCTGGGATATCGGACTTCTGCCCGAGGAGCGCTACCGGCGCTTCTCTGTCAAGAAAAATCTCATCCTCGGGGAGATTGCCTACCTGAAAGAGACGACAATAGCTCCCAGCGAGGAGCTCAACGCCGCCCTCATCGCCTGCGGCACCACGCCCATCACGACCGGCGTGAAGATGGCCGAGCTTCTGCGCCGCCCGCAGGTGGGCTATGAGATGCTGCGCTCGCTTGAGAGCTATGGACCGCTCAAGCTTCCGCCGGAGGTGGTGGAGGAAATCGAGATCATGATCAAATACGAGGGCTACATCGAGCGCCAGCGCCGACAGGCCGAGCAGGCCGCCAGGACCGAGGGCCGGCTTCTGCCGCCGGACATCGACTACCTTTCCATTCACGGGCTGCGCCTCGAGGCGCGCCAGAAGCTCGACCGGGTGCGCCCGCGCACCCTCGGGCAGGCCATGCGCATCTCGGGGGTCAGCCCGGCCGATATTTCCGTGCTGCTCGTCTGGCTGGAGCAGCGCGCGCGTGAGGAGGGACGCCAGTGACACCACAGGAACTTCTGAAACAGGGTCTTGACGGCTTTGGCATCGAGGCGGACGAGGAACAGCTCGCGGGCCTCTGGACCATTGCCGAGCGGCTCATCGAAAAGAACCGGGTGATGAATCTCACCGCCATCACCGAGCCCGCCGAGGTGGTGGAAAAGCATCTGCTCGACAGCGCCAGTCTGCTCGGCGAGGGTCTCATCGGGCCGCAGATGCGGGTGATCGACGTGGGCTGCGGTGCGGGCTTTCCGGGGCTGCCGCTCGCCGTGCTTCGCCCGGAGAGCTTCTTTGTGCTGCTCGACGCCACCCGAAAGAAGCTCCACCACATCGACGAGGTCGCCGGGGAGCTGCGTCTTTTCAACCTTGAGACCATCCACGCGCGCGCCGAAGAGCTCGGCGCAAACCCCTCTTTTCGCGAGCAGTACGATGTGGCGACGGCCCGCGCAGTCGCGGCCCTGCCCAAGCTCTGTGAGCTCTGTCTGCCCTTTGTCAGGGTGGGCGGCATGTTCCTCGCCATGAAAGGCGCAGGAGCCGCCGACGAGGTCAAAGACGCCGCAAACGCCATCCAAACGCTCGGCGGCGAGCTCGAAGAGATCAAACAGATCGCTATAAAAGGCTCTGATTTAACTCACTGTATTATCGTGATCCGAAAAAAATCGCGCACTCCGCAAAAATACCCCCGAATCGGCGCTCAAATGGCGAAAAATCCCCTGTGAAACAGGGGATTTTTTTGTTTGCCGTCGAAAGACGCGACCAAAAGGGGTGGCAATATCTGGAAATGTCTGGTAAAATAAAACCAGTGAATCCGGAAAGGGGACATGCCACATGCTGGAGTTTTTACGCCGCGACGCCGCGCGGGTGAGAAATCTGCCGATCGAGCGCATCCGCACGAATCCGTACCAGCCCCGGCGCCACTTCAACAAGCGCGACCTCGCGGAGCTCTCGGAGAGCATCGCCCAGTACGGCGTGCTCCAGCCGCTGCTGGTGCGCCCGGCCGAGGGCGGGGACTATGAACTCATCAGCGGTGAGCGCAGGCTACGGGCCTCGGCGCTCGCGGGGCTGCGCGAGGTGCCCTGCATTCTGCACGAGGTGGAGGACGACCTGTCGAGCATCTACGCCATCATTGAGAACATCCAGCGCGCCGATCTCAACTTCTTCGAGGAGGCGGCGGCCATTGAAAAGCTCATCACGACCTTTGGCCTGACCCAGGAGCAGGCCGCGCGCCGCCTGTCAAAGTCACAGTCGGCCGTGGCGAATAAGCTGAGGCTTCTGCGCCTCGACCCCGAGGTGAAAGAGACCATCCTGCTGCACGGGCTGACCGAGCGCCATGCGCGCGCGCTGCTTCGGCTGGGCGACCCCGATCTGCAAAAGCGCGCGCTGCTCAAGGTCTGCGATCAGGGGCTCAACGTCAGCGAGACCGAGGCCCTCTGCGAGAGTCTTCTCAACCCGCCTGCGCAGCCGAAAAAGGTCGTGCTCATCAAGGATGTGCGCATCTTTCTCAACACCATCAACCACGCGCTCAAGGTCATGAAACAGTCGGGCATCGCCGCGCGCAGCGACCGCACCGAGACCGCCGAGTACATCGAATACAGCATTCGCATCCCAAAGGGATGACCACACCACCCTCTTTTTCTCATACGCCGGGGGCCCGTCGAAAGACGGGCCCCCGGACTTTGTCATACGGGCGGCCGATTCGCGGCGCGCAGGCCGGGCGGGATGACCACGGGAGAGGGGCCGCCCGGCTCGACGACAACGCCGAGCTCTTTCATGGGCAGACTGTCGAGCAGGGAGAGCAGCCCCGCGAGCGTGCCCTGTATCACGACAAAGCCCAGGCGCTCGAGCATGGTGAAAAAATCCCGGCAGCTCCCGGCCGTGAGAAAAGCCGGCTGGTATATGCCGGGGAGCCCGCTGCGGCTGAGCAGATAGAGCTTTTTCTCCCCCGCGCGGTTTTCCCCCGCAGGCGTCGAATAGTAGAGCGGCGTGTCAGCCATCTCATGGACAAAGCGTGCGGCGTCCCACTCGCCGCTCTGCAGCAGCGCTTTCGCCTCGGCCCAGGAAATATCGCTCATAAATCGCCACCTCCGTTTTTTTTGTATTCTATCACATGAGAAGTCCGTTCACAAGACAGCCCGCTTTACAGGGAATGGAAATTTGGTTATAATAATCGCGGGCCCCTTGCGGGGCGGACCCCTTGCGGGGCGGACCCCTTACGGGGCGGTTCTCCTGCGGGACAGATTGGAACATGCTTTTGTGGGTTCGCGCCCGGGAGAACAATTGGTCAGGGGGACAAAACATGTGTGAGCTCAGAAAAGCTGAAATCGAAGAACTCAGTGAGGCCATGCGGCTGATCGAGGGAGCCAGGGCCTTTTTGAAGAGTCAGGGCATCGACCAGTGGCAGGGCAGTTACCCCGATGAGGACTGCATCCGCCGGGACATGGAAAACAGCCGCGCGTTCTTTCTGACAGACGGCGGTGAGATCGCGGGCTACCTCTGCGTGGATTTTGCCGGCGAGCCCGCCTATGAGAAGATCGAGGGCGCCTGGCGGGACGACGGGCCGTATGCGGTCATCCACCGGCTCGCCATGGACGGCGCGCACCGCGGACGCGGGCTTGCGGGCGCGGCCTTTGCGCTCGCTGAGAGCCTCTGCCGCGAGAGGGGCGTACACAGCATCCGCGTCGACACCGGCCTTGAGAACGCGCGCATGCAGCACATCCTGAAAAAAAGCGGTTACGAGCTCTGCGGAACCATCTGGTACGAGGGTGGAGCCCGTATGGCCTTTCAGAAGAACTTTTAACGAGTGAGGAGAACATATGCTGGAATTTGACGAATACCGCCGCCGCCTCCACGAGGCTGACGGCGAGATCCGCGATCTCAAACAGGCGCTCAACATCGAGGGCAGCCGCGACGAGGTCGCGGAGCTTGAGACCCGCGCGAGCGAGGAGAACTTCTGGAACGATGTGGAGCGCTCGCAGAGCGTGCTGCAGCGCACCAAGCAGCTCAAGGACCGCATCGAGCGCTATGAGAAGCTCGTGGCATCCTATGAGGATGCGGTGGCGCTCATTGAGATGGCCGAGGAGGAGGGCGACGCCTCCCTCGTGGACGAGGTGGACGCCGAGGTCGCCCACGTCATCAGCGAGCTTGAGGCCCAGCGCCTCGAGACGCTGCTCTCGGGTGAGTACGACCGGCTCAACGCCATCATGACATTCCACGCGGGCGCGGGCGGCACCGAGGCGCAGGACTGGGCGAACATGCTGCTGCGCATGTACCGCATGTGGGCGGGCGCCCACAATTTCAACTTCAAGATTTTAGACATCCTCGACGGGGACGAGGCGGGCGTCAAGAGCGCCACGGTCATGGTCGAGGGACTCAATGCCTACGGCTATCTCAAAAGCGAGATGGGCGTGCACCGGCTCGTGCGCGTGTCGCCCTTTGACGCATCGGGCCGGCGGCACACGTCGTTTGCCTCGGTGGAGATCATGCCCGAGATCAACGACGAGATCAAAGTCGAAATCCGCGACGAGGATTTGAAAGTGGACACCTACCGCTCCTCGGGCGCGGGCGGCCAGCACGTCAACAAGACCGAGTCGGCCATTCGCATCACCCACATTCCCACGGGCATTGTCGTCGCCTGTCAGAACGAGCGCAGCCAGCACCAGAACCGCGAGGTCGCCATGACCATGCTGCGCTCCAAGCTCATTGAAATCAAAGAGCGCGAGCACCTCGAGAAGATCGAAGACATCAAGGGCGACCAGAAAGACATCGCCTGGGGCTCGCAGATTCGCTCGTATGTGTTCATGCCCTACACCATGGTCAAGGACCACCGCACGAACTTTGAGACCGGCAACGTCGGCGCTGTGATGGACGGCGACCTCGACGGCTTCATCAACGCCTATCTCAAGGCGGCGAGCCGCGGCGAGCTGTAGGCGCGCGCCGCGCGGCGCCGGATGGCGGCTGCGGACGATTCAGCCGGAAAAGGCGGCGCGGTGGAGCTCATCCTGCTGCGGCAGGTGGGTGACATACCCGACGGGGACCCTGTTCCCGGTGGCGTCGATGACGCGCTTTGCGCCCTCCTCCCCGAATGCGCCGCACAGTTCGATGCAGCCGATCCCGCTGTCGCAGAGCTCCCGCGCGGCGGCGCAGGCCTCATCGAGGTTTGCAACCCCGATGATCCGGGCAGCGCCCCCGTGGATGGCGGCGCGGTCCCGCGCCGTGTCGTAGTCGCCCATGATGAGAAATGCGAATGTCATAAACAGAACCTCTCTTTGCCTTTGTGATGCGTCTATCGTAGCACAGAACTCGGCCCGCCCGCAAGGAGCGGGCGGGAATGAGAAAAGAAGTTGATTTTTCGGGTGAACTGTGCTATCCTATTTAAGCAACCGTAACGCGGAGAGATGTCCGAGCGGTTTAAGGAGCTGGTCTTGAAAACCAGTGACTCGAAAGAGCCGTGGGTTCGAATCCCACTCTCTCCGCCAACGACAATCTCTCGAGGGGATCCGATTGCGGGAATAAAGGGTCTCTTTTTCAATAAAATAATCACATAACCGTACAACATGGAGAAGTACTCAAGTTGGCCGAAGAGGCGCCCCTGCTAAGGGTGTAGGTCGGGAAACCGGCGCGAGGGTTCAAATCCCTCCTTCTCCGCCAAAGACAGGAGCCCACCCGGCAGGGTGGGCTCCTGTCTTTGGCAGGCAAGTATTTAACCCGAGCGCCGGGAACCGGCGCGGGCAGAGCGCCCGACCGCCGCCGGTGGCGGGGGGAGGGAGGGCGCTCTGGCGCAGCGGTCGGCGAGGGCAAGGCGGCTTCGCCGCCGCAGACAGAGCCGGGCACCGCAAGAGGGTTCGCGAAGCGATTCAAATCCCATAGGCTACCTGTTAAACTACCATCTGCGTGGAGAGCAGCACCCGGCAGGGTGAGCTCCTGTCTTTGGCAGGCCCCTTGCGGGGCAATGTTTTGCAGGATCGGGCTCTCTACAAGATATAAAAGGAGCGGCGCAAGCCGCGGCGGGGGAAAATTATCATAGAAAAGGGGACAGATCAGTGACAATAGAGCGGATAGAACGCAATCACACTGTGTGCGCTGTGATACACGACAGCGGAAAAGTCATCACTGACGCGGCGTCGGCGCTCGATGTGCTGATGAGCGCGAAGTACGACGCGGGCACGGAAAACATTGTCATCAGCAAATCTCTGATTACTGAGGATTTTTTTATTCTCAGCACGGGGCTTGCCGGTGAGATTCTTCAAAAGTACATCAATTACGGCGGGCGTATCGCCATCTACGGCGACTATACCCGCTACACCAGCAAACCTCTCAAAGATTTCATTCGGGAGAGCAACAGGGGAAAAGATGTGTTCTTTGTCTCTGACCGGGAACAGGCCATTGCCATGCTGACAAAATAGGCCCACGGCGGGGCGGCATATTCCTCGCGGGGCGGCGTGTGGGGGTGAGTGATTTGCCCCTGCAGATCCGGTCTCCGGGGATTGGCTCATGCAGGAATATAAAAGCGCGCCGCAAGCCGCCGTTTTTGAACGAAGGAGGGGAATTCCATGAAAAAGAGACGCGTTCGCCTCGCCGTGGGGGTGGGACTTGCCATCGCGGCGCTGTGCGTGGTTTTTCTCATACTGGTGCTCAACGGAACCATCATCCCAAACCGCGCGGCGGCGACGAAGTATCCCGTCCGGGGCGTGGACATCTCCTCCTACCAGGGAGAGGTCGACTGGCAGACGCTCGCCGCGCAGGACATTGCCTTTGTCTTTCTCAAAGCCACCGAGGGCAGCTCCTTTGTCGACAAAAGCTTTGCGTACAACTACGAAGAGGCCGTACAGACGGAGCTTGCCGTCGGCGCATACCACTTTTTCAGCTATGACAGCGCGGGTGCGACCCAGGCGGAAAACTTCATTCGCACCGTTGCGCCCCACGACGGAATGCTGCCGCCGGTGATCGATCTCGAGTTCTACGGAGACAAGGAGCAGCATCCCCCCAAGAGGGAGGCTGTGACCCGGGAGCTGAAGACAATGCTCGACCTGCTGGAGGAGCACTATGGCCAAAAGCCCATTCTCTACGCCACGGAAAAATCCTACCGGCTGTATCTCTCGGGCGACTACGGGGAATATGACATCTGGATTCGCAGTGTGACAACGAAGCCCACACTCGCAGACGGCAGGGACTGGACATTCTGGCAGTACACCGACCGCGAGCGGCTCGACGGCTACCGCGGGAAAGAGAAATTCATCGACATGAACGTCTTTGGCGGCAGCGCCGCAGACTTTGAGGAGTATGTCAGAAAAAACGGCTATCAGGCGGGCTGAGACCCGCGGACCGCTTGGGGAAAGGAGCGCTGCAATGTTCACACTGCGGGCGTTTGAGGACGGGGATCTGCCGCTTTTGCGCCGGTGGCTGTATGAGCCCCATGTGGCGCGGTGGTTTCCCCGCCCGCAGGGATGGCTCGACGAGGCGCGCCGCCGGCGGGACACATTCTCGTTTATCCGCCACTTTATCGCCCAGTGGGAGGACGGGCCGGTGGGCTTTTGTCAGTACTACGAGTACGCGCGCAGCGGCGAGAGCTGGCAGGGGGATATTCCGCTTGCGGGAACCTACAGTATCGACTATCTGATCGGGGAGAGGCAGGCGCTCGGGCGCGGCCTCGGCAGGCGAATGGTATCGGCGCTTCTCGAGCGCGTCCGGCGGGAGACAAACGCCCGGCGCGTCATCGTCCAGCCGGAGCGGGACAATGCCGCCTCCTGCCGCACACTCGTAAGCTGCGGCTTTCACTACGATGAAAAAAACCGGATTTACCGGCTGGAATTTGCAAAAAGACACGCGTAATTGCGTGTCTTTTTTTGTTTCTTCGCGGCGGCCGATTGGAATAATAATTCTTACTAAATATAACAAAAAGCATACAAAGTAATACTTGCACGAACCGGAAAGCTGTGGTATTCTTATAGTAAGAAAAGTTCTTACAAATTGGGAGAACCGATCTGAAATAAAAAGATTTGAGGTGAGACAATGATTTATCGAGGCAAGCGTCCGAGCGAGCGCCGGCGCAGAAGGGCAAGAGCGACGATTTTTCTGTGCGCGTGTGCCGTCGGCGTCTGGCTGGCGGTGACGGTGTGGCTGTTTCTCACGCTGGACCGGCAGGCGCGCTCACTTATGACGGGCGCGCAGAGCGAGCGGGTGTGTCCCGCGCCGCAGGTAAGTCCCGCGCCGCGGGTGCGGTGGACACTGCGGTGACGCGGGCGGAGGTCTGCGGCTGCTGCGGACGGGAGATTCCAGACGGAGAGGACTGGTACCGGCAGGGGGGCCGGACGATCTGTGAGAGGTGCCTTGCGCTGCTCGCCGAAGAGGCCGGCGAGCAGGAGAAGCTGCGCTTTGTCACGGGGCGGGAGGCTGATTTTCACCTCTGGTACCGCTTCGGCATCCGCGAGTGGGACCGCTCGCGCACCGGGGAGCTGCTCGGGATTCTGCGCGAGGGCTTTGAGGCCCAGCGGGCGGCGGGCCAGCCCACGGCGCGAGCGGATCTCGACGACTACTGCCTGTCGAGCTGCGCCGTGGAATTCACCGACGCGTTTCGCCGCGCGCACGGCATACAGAGAGGAGGGGCGGCGTGAACTACATCACGCAGATCAATGCGTTTTACAGCTGGCTCATCGAGCACCCGCTACCGGCGGCCAGCCAGGCGCTGTGGCACCGGCTGATGGCCTACTGCAACCAGTTCGGCTGGAAGCGGGAGTTCAGCATCGCGAACTCCCGCCTGATGGGGGAGCTGGGCCTTGCGAAGACGAGCTTTGAGCGCGCGCGCGACCTGCTGGCCGAGCGGGGGCTCATCGTCTACCGCAAGGGCCGCGGCAGCGCGTGCGGCAGCTACACGATGCTGCCGTTTGTGTCCCAGACAGAGCCGGATTTTGACACACAAACCGGGCGCAATCCGGGCACAATGCGGGCACAAACCGGGCCGGACACGGGAACATTAGATAAACAAGACCAAACAAAACAAGAAAAGACAATATCTGTTTCTCCGGGTCAAAAAAATTACGCCGAACATGTGCGCCTGACGGCGCAGGAGTACGGCGCGCTCGTGGAGAGCTACGGTGAGCAGGACACGGCCCGCTTAATCGAGCTACTCGACAACTACAAGGGTGCGTCGGGCAAGAACTACTGCAATGACTACCGGGCAATTCTCTCATGGTGTGTCTCGTGTCTCGCGCGCGAAAAGGCACGCCGCCCGCACAGGCGGCGGCCCCGTTCGCCGGAGGGAGAGCACAGCTTTGACATGGACCAGCTCGAACGCATGGCCTTTGAGATCACCTACGGCCGGGAGGAGGAGAGAGAATGACAACAGTGGAGTGGCTGTCCCGGGCGAGGAGCCTCGACAGCGAGATCACGGCGCTGCTCACGGCGCAGAGGCGGGCGTTTGAGCGGGTGCTGAATGTGACGGGCCGCCTGCGCGAGATCGTGGTAAAGGGCGGTCTGCGGCAGGATCCCATGGAGCGCTACCTCGAACTCGAGGAGACGATCAACGAGCGCATCAACGAGCTGCTCGAAGTCAAGCAGGAGATTCTTGCCGCCATTCGGAACATTGACCGGCAGGAGTACCGGGTGCTGCTCATTGACCGCTATGTCAACGGGTACACCTGGGAGAAAGTCGCCCAGCATATGCACTACAGTACAAAGCACGTCTTAAGCGAGATGCACCCCGCGGCGCTCGACGCGGCGCAGCGGGTGCTCGAAGAGGAGAGCCGCCGCGCGGGCTAGCGGCGGTGGGGCACAGAGCGCGTCTTGAGCGCCGCGCGCATCGCCCTGCTGATCGCCACAGGATCTCCTCTCGCCGGCAAGTGCTGCTCTATGACAGCTCTCTTAGGCCACTTTTACCGGAAAGCCCGCATGTCCGCCGCAAAATCGGGGCAGACTATCGGCGAGGTGAGAGAAATGTTACCGGAAAACGAACTGATCCAGTACGTGTACAAGACGGCCGACATGGGCTGCGAGGGCATCGAGTGCGTGATCGGCGCCGCGCGCAGCGACGCCCTGCGCCAGGTGCTGCACAGCCAGCTCGGCGACTACCAGAAACTGCGCGAGGACGCCGCGCGCATGCTCCACGAGTCGGGCGACGACCCGAAAGGGGTGGGCCCCATGGCGCGCGCCTCGTCGCGTGTGATGTCGGCCGGAAAACTGTCACTCGACAGCTCCGACTCAAAGATTGCCGAGATGACCATTCAGGGCAACAACATGGGGGTCACCAAGACCATCGAGCATCTGCACGACTACGCGGGCGGCGGCGAGGCCGAGAAGCTCGCCAAGAAGCTGCTCGCCACCGAGCAGGCGAACGTCGAACAGCTCAAGCCCTTTCTGTGAGCGAAGAGGCGCCCGGTCATTGCCCGGGCGCCTCTTTTGCTGTCGAAAATCAGTCGGCTCGATCTACGCCGAAACAGGTGTGAAAGGCTCTGCGTGAAGAACGGTTCGCCGCGAGCATCAGAATAAGACATGCAGCCATAAACAGACCGTAGAGAATCCAGGCGGGGCGATAGCTTCCCGTGTACTGGAAGATCAGTGCGCTCAGCGGTACACCTGCCGATACGCCGCAGAAAAGCACCGTGTTGAGCAATCCGAAAATCGAGCTGTAGTCCTTTTCGCCAAACAGTCTGACCGCAAGATAGGACGTTGTCAAAACCTGCAGAGATGTCATGAATCCGAAGAGCACCGCCGGTATGATGAGCGCCCAACCGCTGCGAATAAACGTGAGACCGAACAGCGAGGCGACCGCAACGCCACAGATGCCTGCCGTTCCCTTTGCGACACCCAGGCGGTCATACAGGCCGCCCAGCCCTATTTTGGACACGGCGCTTGCCAGCATGACAGCCGAGTAGAGCCCGGCTGCGCTGACGGGATCCACACCCACACTGCCCCAGTATGCAATCAGATGAGACTGTGTTCCAAAAGTGACAAGGCCCAGAAGAAACGTTCCCAGCGCAAACAGCCAGAAAGCGGGCATTTTCAAAACCTGCGCGCGGCTGAATCCGGAGAGATCCCGCTGCGGCGGCTCGTCCGTTCCGGCGCCGTAGGCCGTCAGCCCCATTTCCTCGGGAGTCGTGCGCAGCAGAAGTAAGGTCATGCCCACCATCAGCGCCAGGAGAAGCCATCCCAGAAAGCGGTAGACATAGGCGTGGCCTTTGGTCTCAATCATGGCGGAGACAACGGGAGACATGGCAAAAGAGATAAAAGCAGAGCCCATAAAGCCGATGCCGGTCATCGTGCCGCGCTTTTTGACAAACCACCGGTTGATGACCAGAGTCATCGGCAGCCCGCCAAAAAAGCAGGTTCCAATACCGGCCAGCACGCCGCCCAGATAAAAGCCGTAAACCGTGGTAGAGATCGAATAGGTGAACAGTGCCCCCGCGCCGCAGAGCGTCCCGAAGAGGATCAGCGGCTTCATCGGCAGCCTCTTGTAGATCACCCCCGCAACGGGCATGCAGATCATGGTGGTGATGGTGCTAAACGTGCTGTAGAGTACGAAAGCGGCCCGGTCAAGGCCCAGCGCAGCGGTCACGGGTTCCAGAAAGAGCGCGTTAAAATAGGAGAGAAGTCCCGTGCTGCATGCTGTCATGATCATGGCGCAGAGCAGAATGACCCAGCGGTAGTGTGCCCTGATTCGTGCCATCATGGCAAAGCCTCCTATTAAAAGGTTTTAATCAATGAGACCAAAATATCCGGCCACGCGGCAAATATGGCGTGCGGCCGGGGCCTTTTTGCCCTTTGGGAGAGACGTGCGGCGGATCCGGTGATCGCCGCCAGTATAAAAATCATAGCACATCTGGCACGAGCGGTCAATTTGGGAAAGGGGCGTCCGGTCGGGATTTCCCGGCCTATGCCCCGGCGTACCGCGAGAGAAGCCGCACAGCGGCGGCGCCCGCAAGGGCGGTGGCGGCGCAGACGACAAGCTCCCACCCCGAGGGCAGGCCGGGGAAGACCTCGGCGATGGAGCCGAGCACAAATCCGAAGATGGTCAAATACGACGCCTGCGGGTGGGCGGTGAGAAGCCGCTCGAGCAGCCGTGCGGTGAGCACGATGCCGAGCACGCCGCCGACCCCCAGCGGCACAAGCAGCGCAAAGTCAAGCGCGGCGATTGCCGCCATGACCGTGTCGTACATACCCAGCAGCAAAAAGAGATAGCTCACGCTGATGCCCGGCAGCACGAGGGCCACAGCGGCCGCCGCGCCCGCGAGCAGCAGCTTCCAGAAAGAGACGCCGCCCCCGGCGGCGAAGCCCGGCGGCAGCAGCGAGAGCGCCCAGAGCACGGCGAGCCCCGCCAGGGGGAAGAGCACGGTCTTCCAGCTCAGGCGGGTCAGGCGGGCCGTGCGCACGAGCAGAGGCAGCGACCCCGCCACGACTCCGAGAAAGAAGTAGAGCGTGGGCCGGGGAAAGAGCTCGACGAGCGCGAGAAGCGGCCGCGCCACAAGCACCATGCCGGCGAGAGCCCCGGCGCAGAACAGCGCGAGAAAGCGGGCGTTTTCCCGCGGGCGGGCGCGAAAAGAACCGACTGCCGAGAGCAGCCGGTCGTAGATGCCGAGCAAAATGGCCATGGAGCCGCCGCTGACGCCGGGCACCAGCATGGAGCCCCCGATGACAAAGCCGTACAGCGGCGCGTGTCGATCGCGCATAGTTGCCTCCCTGAAAGATTTGCCTGCCACTATGATATTCGGCCAAATCTGCCGAATAGAACTCAATCGGTCACGGCCGCGCCGATTTTGGCGTACTCCTGGGCGATGTTGAGCGCGTGGTCACCAATGCGCTCAAAGTCGGTGAGCATCTCCGAGTAGATCACGCAGGCCTCGCCCGAGCACTCGCCCGTGCGCATGCGTTCGACCTGGTTCTGGCGGAACTCGGCGGTCAGATCGTCGATCTTCTGCTCGGCCTTTGAGAGCTGCTCGAGCAGCCCCAGGTGGCCCGTGTTCGCCCCGGCGCAGAGCGCCGCCACCGCGTCGCCCGAGACCATGCGCATCTGGCGCACCTCGGCCATTGCGTGCTCGGACAGGGAGATGCCCTTGTTTTTGAGCAGATCCGCATAGCCGCCGATGTTGAGCGCGTGGTCGCCGATGCGCTCGAGGTCGCCCGCAATCTTAAAGTAGGAGTTGACCACCTGTGCGTCGCGCGGCGGCATCTCAACGGAGAGCACGCGGCTGATGTACTGGGAGAGCTCCTTATTGAGGTAGTCAATGTAGTTTTCGGTGTAGTTCACACGCGCGAGAAGCTCGTCCGAGCGGCGCTCGACGAGAGCGAAGCTCTGGTCGACATTCTCATAGGCCATGCCGGCCATACGCCCGATCTCACGCGAGAGCTGCGACACGGCGATGGCCACGGTGCCGATGGAGGCGTCCTTGCGCAGAAACTGCGTGTCAACATACTGCAGATGGTACTCGGAGACCTTGTCGCTCTTGCGCTCGGGCAGAATGGCCGTGGCGAGCTTTGCAAGAGCCGTGCCGAACGGGAGCAGCAACAGCGTTGTGACAATGTTGAACGTGGTGTGCACCGCCGCAATCTGCCCCGCGGGGCTCGCCGGAAGCAGAGAGGCCACAAAGGGGACAAAGGGCGTCAGCGAGCAGATGGCGACAAAAACCCCGGTGCCGAAGACGTTGAACAGAAGATGGACGATGGTTGTCCGCTTGGCCGCCCGGCTTGTGCCGATGGAGGCGAGCACGGCGGTCACACAGGTGCCGATGTTCATGCCGAAGAGCACAAAGACCGAGCTCGACAGGCCGATCAGCCCGCTGCGCGCGAGCGCCTGTAAGATGCCGATCGAGGCCGAGGAGGACTGGATGATGGCCGTGAAGAGCATGCCCACGAGCACACCGAGCAGCGGGTTCTGGAACCTGGTGAGCAGGTCGATGAACGCCTGGCTGTCGCGCAGAGGCTCCATGGCGGAGCTCATCATCTCCATACCGATGAACAGCACGCCGAGACCGGCGATGATCTCGCCGTAGTGGTGAATTTTGCGCCCCTTGATGAACACGACCATCACCACGCCCACAAAGGCGATCAGCGGCGCGAGTGCGCCCACGTCAAGCGCGATGAGAAGCCCTGTGACCGTGGTGCCGATGTTGGCGCCCATGATGATCCAGATGGCCTGCTGCAGCGTCATCAGTCCGGAGTTGACAAAGCCCACAACCATGACCGTGGTCGCCGACGAGGACTGGATGACCGCCGTGATGCCCGCGCCGACGAGTACGCCGAGAATGCGGTTGGCGGTCAGGCGCTCGAGAATGCGCTTCATGCGGTTGCCGGCGGCGGCTTCGAGGCCGCCGCTCATCATTTGCATGCCGTAGAGGAAGAGGGCGAGCCCGCCGAGCAGGCCGAGAAAATCAGAGGGTTTCATAGGTTGTTTACCTCCCAGATTGGTTTTCTTTGTCTTGCGTTGTTACAGGGCGGAGCCGTCGGCCATGCGGTAGCCGATGCCGGTCTCGGTGAGAAAGTAGCTCGGGTCTGCGGGGTTGTCCTCGAGCTTGCGGCGGATGTTAGCCATGTTGACGCGCAGAATGGTGTTGCTGTCGGTGACATAGGGGCCCCAGACCTCGCGCATGATCTCGTCGTAGGTCAGAACGCTGCCGGCGTTTCGCGCGAGCAGCTCGACGATGCGGTACTCGATCTGGGTCAGGTGGACGCCCTCGCCGCGCAGCGAGACCGCGCGCTTTAAAAAGTCGATCGACAGCGCGCCCACGGTGAAGCTGCCGCCGGGGCCCTGCGCGCCCATGCGCCGGCCGCTGTTGCGAAGCGCGGCGCGGATGCGCGCGAGCAGTTCAGACGTGCCGAAGGGCTTTGTGATGTAGTCGTCCGCGCCGAGGTCGAGCGCCTCGACTTTCTCGCGCTCCTGGTCGCGCGCCGACACGACGAGAACCGGCCGCCCGTACCACCCGCGCAGCTCGCGCAGAACGGCGATGCCGTCCATACCGGGCAGCCCGAGGTCGAGCAGCACCACGTCGGGCTGGTGGGAGGCCGCGAGCGCGAGCGCCTGCTCGCCGGTGTTGGCGACGAGAACCGCGTAGTCGTTCGCCGTCAGAATGGAGGACAGGGCGTGGACGATGGACTCCTCGTCCTCCACAATCAGAATTTTATGGGGCGTCATGGGATACCTCCTCAAGCGGCAGAGTGATTTGAAAGATCGCGCCCTCGCCGTCCGGCGCGTTTCGCGCCTCGATGGCGCCGCCGTGCGCCGTGATGATCGACTTGCAGATGGACAGCCCGATGCCGAGCCCGCGCGTGGTGTCGTCGCCGCCGGTGCGGCTGAGCAGCCCGTCGAAGAGCCGGGGGAAGTCCTCCTCGCGGATGCCCGGGCCGTGGTCGCGCACCGTGAGCACCGCCGCGCTGCCGTCGCGCGCGAGGGTGGCCTCAATGGGCGTCGCGCCCCCGTGGCGGTAGGCATTTTCCAGCAGATTGATGAGCACCTGCTCGATGAGCGTCTCGTCCATGGGGGCCATGAGAAGCTCCTGCGGCGCGCGCATGGTTAGCTGCATCGCCGGGTAGCGCCGGCGGCATTTGTTCGCGGCCTGGGCGAGCACTTCCTCCATGGGCGCGGGGGATTTTTTGAGTGTGGGCGTCTCGCCGATGCGGGTCACCGAAAGCACGTTTTCCACCATTTGAAGCAGCCACTGGGCGTCCTCATTGATGTCGCGAAAGAGCTGAAGCTGCTCGGTGCGGTCGATGCGGTCGGGGTTTTCCAGAATGGCGCTCGACGCGCCGAGAATGCCGGTCAGCGGCGTGCGCAGATCGTGTGAGATGGCGCGCAGCAGATTGCCGCGCATCTGTTCGGTCTGCTTCTCGAGCAGAATGCGGTGGTTCTCATCGTCCACCCGCTGGCGCTCGAGGGCGATGGCAAACTGGAGCGTCACCAGCGCAAAGAAGCGCTCCGCCTCGTCGGTGAGGGGCGGGGCGTCGCCGAGCCGGAGCCCCACGACGCCGAGTGTCACCCCGTTTGAGGTCAGCGGCGTGAAGCGCCAGGCGCGCTCCTGCGGGCGGTTGGACTGCACGCCGTGCGCCGCCGCGGGGCCGCCCGCAAGGGCGGCGAGCAGCGCGGTGTGCTCGGCGGCGGTGAGCTCGTGCTCGTAGTTGGAGCGCAGAAGCCCGCCCTCCGCGGCCGTGTAGAACGCGCAGGGCCGCCCGAAGAGCTGGGTAAAGCAGGTGACGGCGTACTCGGCGATCTGGTCGTTGCCCCGGCGGCGCAGAAGCTGCCGGTCGATCTCATAGAGCTGGCGCGACTGCTTTTCGCGGGTGGCCGATAGGGCCATCTGCTCGCGCACACCGGCGACGAGCGTGCCCGTCACAGCCGCCACAATGAGCATGCACAGAAAGGCCACCGGGTAGCCCGAGAGCGTAAAGTTGATGTGAAAATAGGGGTAGGTAAAGAAGAAGTTGGCTCCCACAACGCCCGCAGCCGACGCGCAGAGCCCCCAGAAGTAGCCGTCGGTGTAGAGCGCCACGAAGAGCACGGCGAGAAGATAGAGCTCCGAGACGTTGTTGGTCTCGCCGGTCACATAGACCAGAAGCCCGATCAGGGCGGTCGCCAGCGCCAGAAGCCCGGCTGTTCGCAGCGCGTCGCGCCACGCGTGGACGCGGGTGGGCAGGAATTTTTGTAAGGACAGTTTTGGTTTCACAGTAACACCTCGCTACCATTATAGCGCAAAGAGCTCTCTCTGTGGGTAAAAAATCCGCTAAGAACCACCTGCGGTGGGGCACCACCTGCGGTGGAGCGATATGAGGGGCGCGCTGCGGGAAACGGGCCGGGCGTTAGAGATTGGGCTCACCGAAGTGAATCAGCCAGGCCCCCAATATATCGTGCCGCCAGGCACTGCCGCAGGCACCCACCTGCGGCGGGGCACCACCTGCGGTGGGGCAGTATGAGAGGCGCGCTGCGGGAAACGGGCCGGGTACGGAGATCAGGCTCACCGAAGTGAATCAGTCAGACCCCCAAAATGCCGTGCCGCAGGCACTGCCGCCAGGCACCCACCTGCGGCGGGGCACCACCTGCGGTGGGGCCAGTATGAGGGGCGCGCTGCGGGAAACGAGCCGGGCCCCTTAAAAATGTCCCGCAAAGGGCGGCATGAGGCCATAAGCATCAATGATAAGCTTGAAATAAGTATATTGCCATGATATACTAAAACTGTTAATATATGGTTTGTATTAATGGGAAGGGGAAAATGATGAAAAAGAGAGTAGCAGTCTTTACACTGGTTTTTCTCTTGACAATGGGGTCCATTTTTCATGTTTTTGCGGGAGCAGTGGAGTGGCCCGTTGTGGCGAGCTTTACTCCATCGGTTTTTGACGATGTCAAAGAGAGCGACTGGTTCTACGACAATGTGAGGGTGGTCTATGAGCACGGCATCATGGGCGGAACCGGCGAGAGCCGGTTTTCACCGGGTGGCAACGCAAAGATCTCTGAGGCCATCGCGGTTGCATCACGCATGCATGCGGCATGTCAAACCAAAACAATTGAGACAGCTGGTGCATCGCCCTGGTATATGCCATATCTTCAGTACGCCCAGACAAATGGAATTGTTGCGGATCAGTTTGCAGACAACTATGAAAGCTATGCCACCCGTGCGGAGATGGCCTATCTCTTTGCAAGGGCTCTGCCGGCGGATCAGTATGAGGCGATCAATAACATAGTGACGCTGCCTGATGTGCCAAAGAGCAATCCGTATTACGAAGAGATCTTGAAGCTTTACAATGCGGGAATCATTGCGGGCAATGATGAGTATGGAACCTATGAGCCGGGCAGCATGATAACGCGGCGTGAAATGGCAGCAATTTTATCCCGGTTGATTGAGCCGAAGCTTCGTCTCAAGGTCAGCCTGAAGACCAAACCGGAAGCTGAACTTAGCTCTTCGGAAATATCCAAAAAGGTATCAGATGCCGTCTTCTATGTACAGACGTATCTGGGCGGAGTACCCTACAGCACGGGAAGCGGCTTTTTTGTGACACCGGATGGCGTGGCGCTGACCAACTATCATGTGATTGAATATACCACCCAGGCCTATATGCAGACAACGGATGGACGTATCTATCCCATTGAGCGGGTGCTTACCTATGACAGCGGGCAAGACTATGCGGTCGTAAAGGTATCTAAAACTGATGTGGACGGCAATACCGTTAAGTCATTTCCGTTTCTTACTCTTCAAACAAAGTGGGAGTCAGGGGATGTTGTCTATGCGATTGGCAGCCCTCTTGGTTTACAAAATAGCATCTCACAGGGAATCATCAGCAGCGTTGAGCGCGTTGTTGATGGATTTCCCTACATTCAGTTCACCGCGCCCATTTCACCAGGCAACAGCGGCGGTGCACTGGTAAACAGCAGAGGTGAGGTCATCGGAATTCCGACTTGGCATATTACCAACACACAGAATTTAAACTTCGCCGTTCCGGCAACGGCCATTGACTGCGATGCTTTTACCCAAGCGGGAATGACGTATGCCGCAGTATACGAGCAGGAGTTTAAGAACCGTGTTGCCCAGGCGCCCGATCTTGGACAAAATATCTATTATGAAGACGAGCCCACGCTCACCATAAATGAGACGGTGATCGAACCCGGAGATACGATCCGCGCTTCGTTCTGCGTTAATCTGGATGTGGATCTATACAATTTTTATTTACCAGTTCGGGCAAAAATACTGCTGATTTCCGGGGGACTTCGTATTGCTTATACCCCGGAAGAGGATCGTTATGCCCAGTCGCTGGGCTACCTCGACATGAACGACTTTGTAAACAATGCACTTATTGTGACGGTCGATGATTATGTTACCAACGATACACTTTTTTACACGCGGCCTGAGCGCGATGGTGCAAACAGCCGCATTTGGGTCGCCGATGGAATCTGGTTGGAGCCGGGCTGGTATCGGATATTTGTCATGCAGGGAATTGAATGGGGAGAACCGTGGCTAAATAAGGATTACTTTCTCTACTTGAACTTTGAATGGTAACAAAAGCGCCCCGGCCTATGGCCGGGGCGCTTTTGCTACAGCACGATCTCACTGACCGGGTTTCCGTTTTCGCGAATGAGCCGCAGAAGATCGTCACAGCGCAGCCAGAGCGTGGCCGTGTTCTCCCCCGGGTGGACGCCCAGTCGCTCGCAGCCGCACAGGTCGCGGTCGATGGCGACCTCCACCAGACCCTCGGAGTCGTGCAGCACACCGAGGGGCGTCACCGCGCCCTTTGTCAGACCCAGATGCTTCATCAGGCGCTGCTCGCTTGCAAACGACAGCCGGGTCGTGCCGAGCTGTTCGGCAATGGCCGCAAGATCCGCCCGCTTGTCGCTTCGCACCACGGCGAGAATGTGCCGCCGGCCCTTGGCGTCGCGCAGAAAGAGGTTTTTCGCCACCTCTCCACGCTCACAGATGCCGAGCTCGCGCATCTCGTCAATGGTGAAGACCGCCGGGTGCTCCTCGAGCTCATAGGCGATGCCCGCCGCGTCGAGACGGGCCAGAATGTCGCTGCGCGTCATGAGAATCCCTCCTGTTCTGCGTCAAGTGTACCAGATTGCGCCGCCCCGCGCAAGATTTTAGCACTCGAACACTTAGAGTGCTAAAGTTAACAATTTGGACACATTTTCTCAACCAAATGGTCACAAATAGACTCTAGAATAAACTTGTAAACAAAAGAGAGCGAAAGACCCCGAAAACGGGGCGAATCAAACGCCTCTCGCTTACACAAGCTAAACAAAATACATCTTAATATATGGAGGGTTTTTTATGTTTGAATTGATGCCTTTTGGCCGCAGAAGCAACTCGCTTTCCCGCTACTTTGACGAGATGGAGAAAAACTTCTTCGGCGACAGCAAGACGAGCCTGTGCGAGTGCCGCACCGACATTCTCGACCAGGGCGACCACTATCTGCTCAAAGCGGAGCTTCCGGGCTTTCGCAAGGAGGACGTCAAGGTCGACCTCGGCGACGGGGTGCTGACCATCCGCGCGGAGCACAGCGAGCAGAGCTCCTCCGGCGAGGGGGAAAACTACATTCGCCGCGAGATGCACTACGGCGCCTATGAGAGAAGCTTCGGCACCGAGGGCATTGACGTGGGCAGGATCGAAGCCAAATACGAA
The DNA here is from genome assembly GCF_014384765.1 of Feifania hominis. Classification (NCBI taxonomy): domain Bacteria; kingdom Bacillati; phylum Bacillota; class Clostridia; order Eubacteriales; family Feifaniaceae; genus Feifania; species Feifania hominis. The sequence continues at coordinate 36,252 of NZ_JACRSP010000005.1, forward strand.
AACGGCATTTTGGAGCTGACGCTTCCCAAGGAGGCTCCTGCCAAACAGGAAGTCACCCGCAGAATTGAGATCAAATAGGCGGGCGAACAGAGGGGGATCCTGGTGATCCCCCTCTTTTACTAGAAATGGAAGGGAGGCATGTCCATGAACATGCAGAAATTCACCCGAAAATCCCTTGAGGCCATCGAGGCCGCCCAGTCGCTGGCCATTGAAAACCAGAACCAGCAGATCGAGCAGCAGCATCTGCTTTTGGCGCTGCTGCGGCAGGAGAACGGGCTCATCCCCGAGCTTCTTCGCAAGATGGGCGTGGACGCGGGCGCCGTCGAGAGCGAGGCCGCGCGCCTGGTGGGGGCGCTGCCCGGCGTGTCGGGCCCCGGCCGTGAGGCCGGCAAAATCTACATCTCACCCGAGGTGGACGCTGCCCTGAACGAGGCGGAGAAGACCGCCGCGGGCATGAAGGACGAATACGTCTCGGTGGAGCACATCTTTCTCGCGCTCCTGCAGGGGCCGAATCAGGCGCTCGCCGGGCTCTTCAAGACTTTTTCGCTCACCCGCGAGCGCTTTCTCAAGACCCTCGTGTCGGTGCGCGGCAACGCCCGCGTGACAAACGACACCCCTGAGGAGACCTATGACGCGCTCAAAAAGTACGGCGACGACCTCGTCGAGCGCGCCCGCTCAAAGAAGCTCGACCCGGTCATCGGCCGCGACGACGAGATTAGAAACGTCATCCGCATCCTCTCGCGCAAGACCAAGAACAACCCCGTTCTCATCGGCGAGCCGGGCGTCGGCAAGACGGCCATCGCCGAGGGCCTCGCGCAGCGCATTGTGCGCGGCGACGTGCCCGCGAGCCTCAAGGACAAGACCATCTTCGCGCTCGACATGGGCGCGCTCGTGGCGGGCGCGAAGTACCGCGGCGAGTTTGAAGAGCGCCTCAAGGCCGTTTTGAGCGAGATCAAAAAGAGCGACGGCCGCATCATCCTCTTCATCGACGAGCTGCACACCATCGTCGGCGCGGGCAAGACCGAGGGCGCGATGGACGCGGGCAACCTCTTAAAGCCCATGCTCGCGCGCGGCGAGCTGCACTGCATCGGCGCGACCACCTTAAACGAGTACCGCCAGTACATCGAGAAGGACGCGGCGCTCGAGCGGCGCTTTCAGCCCGTGCTCGTCGGCGAGCCGACCGTGGAGGACACCATCGCCATCCTGCGCGGACTCAAGGAGCGCTACGAGGTCTACCACGGCGTCAAGATTCAGGACGACGCCATCATCGCGGCGGCGACCCTGTCGAACCGCTACATCACCGACCGCTTTCTGCCCGACAAGGCCATTGACCTGATCGACGAGGCCTGCGCCATGATCCGCACCGAGATGGACTCCATGCCGACCGAGCTCGACGTCATCTCGCGCAAAATCATCCAGCTCGAGATCGAGGAGGCCGCCCTGAAGAAAGACAAGGGGCGCGGCGCCGAGGCCCACCTTGAGGAGATTCAAAAGGAACTCGCCGAGCTGCGTGAGCAGTTCAAGGCCATGAAAGCCCGGTGGGACAATGAAAAGGCCTCCATCGGCAAGGTGCAGAAGCTGCGCGAGCAGCTCGAAGAGCTCTCTGCCGAGATCGAGCAGGCCGAAAACAGCTACGACCTCAACCGCGCCGCCGAGCTCAAGTACGGCCGTCTGCCCGAGCTCCAGAAACAGCTCGCGGAAGAGGAGCGCCGCGCCGCCGAGGGCGGCACGGAGGACACCCTGCTGCGCGACAAGGTCACCGAGGAGGAGATCGCGCGCATCATTGAGCGCTGGACGGGCATCCCCGTGGCAAAGCTCGTCGAGAGCGAGCGCGAGAAGCTGCTGCACCTCGATGACATTCTGCACCGCCGCGTGATCGGCCAGGACGAGGCCGTGCGCAAGGTGACCGAGGCCATCATCCGCTCGCGCGCCGGCATCCAGGATCCGAAGCGCCCCATCGGCTCGTTTCTGTTTCTGGGGCCCACGGGCGTGGGCAAGACCGAGCTTGCCAAGGCCCTCGCCGAGGATCTCTTTGACGACGAGAAGAACATCGTGCGCATCGACATGAGCGAGTACATGGAGAAGTACTCCGTCTCCCGATTGATCGGCGCGCCGCCCGGATACGTCGGCTATGAAGAGGGCGGCCAGCTCACCGAGGCCGTGCGGCGCAAGCCCTACTGCGTCGTGCTGTTCGACGAGGTGGAAAAGGCCCATCCGGATGTGTTCAACGTCCTCTTACAGGTGCTCGACGACGGGCGCATCACCGACTCCCAGGGGCGCACGGTGGACTTTAAGAACACCATCATCATTCTGACCTCGAACCTCGGCTCGGCCTGTCTGCTCGACGGCATCGACGAGAACGGCGACATCAGCGAGAGTGCGCGCGCCGAGGTCGACGAGCTGCTGCGCCGGTCGTTCCGGCCGGAGTTTTTGAACCGCCTCGACGAGATCGTCTTCTACAAGCCCCTGACCAAGGCCGACATCACGCAGATCATTGACCTGATGATTGCGGAACTCAATCGCCGCCTCGAGAACAAACAGCTTCGCTGCACCCTCTCGGACGAGGCCAAGAGCTTTGTCATCGACAATGCCTACGACCCGGTCTACGGCGCCCGGCCGCTGCGCCGCTACATTCAGCGCAACGTCGAGACCCTCATCGGGCGCAAAATCATCGCCGACGACCTGCTGCCCGGAAGCGAGCTGCGCGTCGTTGTACGGGACGGCGCTCTCGCCGTGGAGACGGCGCCGGCTGGCGCCGGGGCAAATTGACTGGCACCGCCGGCTGCGCCGGGACTTTGGCTGCGCCGAGGCTTTGGGAGGCAAGCCGTCCCTCTAAGGCTCATGCCGTCAGCTGCGGGGCAACCCGCCTGCGGCAGAACAATAGAAAAGCCCCCTCCTGTCGGAGGGGGCTTTTTTCTATGGTTGTTCCTGTGTCGGCCTGCCGCACTTTGGGCAGAAGAGGCTCTCCGCCGGCAGCTCCGCGCCGCAGTGGACACAGTATCCGGCCACCGGCTGCGCCGGAGCAATTTGGGGAGCTGGCTGCTCCTCTGGGGCGGGCTGCGCCGCCTGCGCCACCTGCGCCACCTGCGGTGGGGCACCGGCTGGCGCCGGGGCAGTTGGAGGGCCGGCCTGTTCTTCGCCGGCCTGTGCCGGGGCACCGGCTGGCGCCGGGGTAGTTGGAGAGCCGGCCTGCTCTTCGCCGGCCTGTGCCGGAGCAACGGCTGGCGCCGGGGCAGTTGGAGAGCCGGCCTGCTCTTCGCCGGCCTGTGCCGGAGCAACGGCTGGCGCCGGGGCAGTTGGAGAGCCGGCCTGTTCTTCGCCAGCTTGTGCCGGAGCACCGGCTGGCGCCGGGGCAGTTGGAGGGCTGGCCTGCTCTTCGCCGGCCTGTGCCGGGGCACCGGCTTGCGCCGGGGCAGTTGGAGGGCCGGCCTGCTCTTCGCCGGCTTGCGCCGGGGCACCGGCTGATGCGGGCGCCTGCGCCGCCTGCGGCACGCCGGTCAGAGAGGCCGAGCCTGTGGCCGCGGCAGGGCCCGGCGCACCGCCGGGCTGTGTCTGCGCCGCGCGGCGGCGCACCGACAGCCGCCAGACCACAATGCCCCCGCCGAGCAGCAGCGCCGCGCCGGCGAGTATGGCGAGGGTGAGACCGATGGCCCGCCCGTGACTGGGCGCGGGTTTCACGGGGTCAGGCTCGGGCTCCGGTGTCTGCGGCGTCTGCGTCCCGCCGCCGACGGGCAGCGGCTCGGTCTCGGGTTCCGGCTCTTCTTCAAAGTGGATGCTGTCGACAATGCCGCCGAGGTACCCCTCTATTTTCTTAAGCCAATCGTAATCCCGGCTGAAGCTCTCACTTGCGTAGAGCACCTCAATATCGACATAGACGCCGTTGATCGCCGTTGACCACTGCACGGTATAGAGAATCTGCCGGGTCTCGTCGATTGAGGTGTTCGTAACTCTGACAAAGGCAGGGTAGGTTCCCCGGTAGAGCTTCTTGTCCCGGAGCTCTTCGCCGTGGGCGAGAACTGTGTGGCTCTCGAGAAGCTCCCGAAGCTCCGCGGCATTGAAATCGCGGTAGTCGAGCCCCCCGGGCGCCCGGCTCAGCTCGATGAAAAGCTCGCTGTAGGGCGACGGAAACGCGCCGAAGACGCTGTAGTATTCCAGCTTGTGCGCAATATCGTCCGGGCTCTCGAGAAGCGCGTCGGCGATCTCCTGCGTGATCTCGTCCCCACGGGCGGCGAAGACCAGCTCGCCGGGCAGCTCCATGGTCAGGCCGAACTCCTCAAAGGTGCGGCTCTGCGCAGAGGGAATGAACGCTTCGGCGTCGCAGACGCTCGCCGCAACGCCCGAAGCAATCTCTTCGATTTCACGGTCGAGCCCGTCTTTCAGATACATTGTTTCCAGTATCCCAAATTTGCGATCGTAGAAGAACAGCCGCACAGAGGAAATAAACGAGCCGCCCTCCGTCTCGCAATCGAAAACCAGTCTGGCGACGGTGCCGAAATCGGCCTCGAACGAATCGTCAGCCAGCAGTTTGACGTTATCCGGCATCTGCTCGAGATAACGGTTTCTGGCGTCGTTGAGCAGCTTGGCCGTGTCGGGGCCAAGCCATGTCTGAGTGTCGAACGCCAGGCTCATCAGATAGAGCGGATCCTCGCTCTCAGCGTACAGACAGTAGGTTCCGTAGCCGAGTATTTTGTCAATTTCCCTGTAGTCAATCCCCATATAGGCGAGAGCGGGATCGTCAGCCGGCGTGTCCTGCGTGATGCAATATGCCTCGTCGGGCAGCGTGAGCGCAATGCCCTCCTCGGCAATGACACAGACCTGCCCCGCTTGCACGCAGAGCGTGAGCGCCCCCGTCAGCAAAAGCACCGCCAGAAATACGAGCACCAACCGTTTTTTCAATGGTTCCACCCCTTTTCTCAAATTTGATCCAGGCCGCCGCTACGGCGCAAGCCGTCTGCCGCAGCAGATACAGAAGAGACTGTCCTCCGGCAGCGCCGCCCCGCAGTGCGGACAGACCACCACCTGCGGTGGGGCAGCCACCTGCGGTGGGGCGGCCACCTGCGGTGGAGCACCGACTTGCGTCGGGGCACCGGCTGACGCCGGGGTGCTTTGGGGGACGGGCCGCTCTTTCGGGTCTGTCTGAGAAGCGATAAGAGAGGCTGACTGCGCCTCGACCGACCGCTCTGACGCCACCGGCTGCGGCGTCGGCTCGGGCGTCCAGCTCACGGGGTCGACCGGCACGGGCGGGGGAACAGCGGCATCGCGCAGCGCCTGCGCCTCGGCGCGGCGCAGTGTCACAAGCCGCCAGATGAGAACGACGAGCGCCGCGGCCAGAATGATCACGGCGGCAATCACAAGCATGCCGCCGGTTCCAATCCTCCCGCCGGAGGCATGCGATACAGAGCCGCCGGTTCCAATCCTCCCGCCGGAGGCATGCGATACAGAGCCGCCCGCCGGCCGCACCGGAGATTCTGTGGGCTCGGTGCGAATCGGCTTGTCGTCGGGCTGCGGCGTGACCGGCGCAGGCGTCGTATCCTCCGCCGGCTTTCCGCTCTCATCAAAGCGAATGCTGTCGACAATGCCGGTGAAAATGCCACCCATATCAATGCCCTCGCACATCTCCTCATAGTGCTGCGTGATCAGCACAAACATCGTATATTCATGAATGAAAAAATATGTCGTGACAACATTGGTGGCCTCGCCCTCTGCTACCGAGTAGGTGACCAGCGAGAAGCTCCCGGCAGGCGCTTTGTAGAGAGATTCCTCCAGAACGGTGGCTCCGTCGGGCAGATTGACGATCTGACCTTTACGCACAATTGCAAGGATTTCCTCCATAGAATAGTCGCTGGTGAACAGCTCAGGAGCGGCGGGGCTGGCGGCGATGTTTAATACATAAAACGGATCCAGATTGAACGCATAAAAATACTGTTGACTGCGCTCCATTTCGTTTTTTGCCGCGCGGGCGCTCTCATAGCCAAACATGGTGAGCGCGGGGTCGCCGTCCTCGACGTCGCGCGTGAGACAGACCATCCCGTCGGGCAGCTCGAACGAGATGCCGAGCTCGTCGATGGCACAGCTCTGCGCCGCCCGCGCGGGCAGCACTGTGAGCGCCAGCAGCAGAGCCAGAGCCAGTGCAAAAAACCGCTTCATTTATTCCCCACCCCCTCTTTTCATGCGTATCACCTCAACTGCGCGGCAGACGCTGCCAGCCGCAGTGGGAACAGATGCGTCTGTCCGGCGGCATCTCCGCGCCGCAGTAGGGGCAATATCTGTCCGGCTGCGATTCCTCCGGGGCAGCCGATTGCTGCGGTGCAGCCGAATGCTCCGGTGCAGCCGAATGCTCCGGCGCCGCGATGCGCCGCCGTACCGCCCGCCGCCGGAACACCACAGCGAGCGCGGCGAGAACAGCGGCCGCCGCGGCAATGGCCAGTATGATACCGACAGGATTGCCGCCGCGCTTTCCGAAGCGGATGCTGTCGATCGTGTCGGTGGCAATTTTATTCATATCAACGCCCTCGCACAGCTCCGCACAGTACTGTAAGCTCAGTGAGAGCATCGTGCCGTCCTGAATGGTCTGATAGAGCGAGCCGACAAAGGTGTAGCCCTCCTGCTCAAACGCGTAGGTGACATATGTGAAGCTGCCGGCGGGTGCCACATAGACGCCGTCATCTAAAACAGTTGCTCCATCGGACAGCGTTTCGAGCAGCGCCTTATGGACATCCGAGTAGGTGCTGTTCATGGAATCTTCATCGAGCAACTGACTATAGGAGGAGATGCTGGCAGCAACGCCTATAAAATAGGAGGGCTCCGGGCTGATCGCGTGAAAATATTGTTTGCTGCGCTCCATTTCATTTCGCGCCTCGCGGGCGCTCTCATAGCCAAACATGGCGAGCGCGGGATCGCCGTCCTCGACGTCGCGCGTGAGACAGACCATCCCGTCGGGCAGCTCAAGCGTGATGCCGAGCTCGTCGATGGCGCAGCTCTGCCCCGCCCGCGCGGGCAGCGCCGCGAGCGCCGGCAGAAGCACAGCCAGAATCAGCGCAAAAAACCGTTTCATCCATTCCCACTCCTCTCTGTAGATTCAGAGTAGCAGATTGAATGATGAAAAGCAATATATTAAAACAAATAGTCTATTCTAAATTGGCGTGCCGGCCGTACATCTGTTCCCCGGTCAGGCCCATGCGCTCCATGAGCGTGAGCGCCGTGCTGTCGAGCAGAAGCAGAAGCGTCTGCTCGAAGAGCGAGCCCATCGGCTGGATGGAGGCGGTGCCCCCCGCGTCCTTGGCGGGCGCGGGCACGGCGACGACCGTCTCCGCGAGGGCCGCGATGGCAGACTTCGGATTCGTTGTGACCACGGCGAGCTGCGCGCCCAGCGCCCGGCAGCGCCGCGCCATGCAGCACAGGCTCTCGGTCTCGCCCGAGCCCGAGCCGATCAGCAGCAGATCTCCCGCCCCGATGGCGGGGGTCACGCTCTCCCCCACGACGTAGCTTGTCAGCCCCAGGTGCATCAGCCGCATGGCAAACGCGCGCAGCATCAGCCCCGAGCGCCCCGCCCCCGCGACATAGACGCGCCGCGCGCCGAGAACGGCGTCCGCGAGGGCGTCCGCCGCCGGACCGACGGCGCCAAGCGAGCGCCCGAGCTCTTCGAGAATGCGAGTGGAATACTCCGCTGTGTTCATAGAGACCTCCCGTTTTGTCAGGGCCGCGCAGCGGGTGCGGCGGCCGGTTTCATCCTTAATAATATAGATACAGTATAACATGTCCGCCGCGCATTGACGAGCGCGGGAGACCTGTTTATAATGAGTTTGTTGCAAAAAAACAGCCGGGAGGAACCATGTCAGAGAAAACGAAAAAGACCCTCAGCGAATACGCCCTTGTCACACTCGGCACGCTTCTGATGGTCTTCGGCATCTACTTTTTCAAATTTCCCAACAACTTCACCACCGGCGGCGTCACCGGCATCGCGCTGATCATCGGGCGCTTTTTCGGCGCGCTGTCGCCCGGCACACTGGTCTTTGTCATCAACATGGCCCTGCTTGTGGTGGGCTTTCTCTTTCTGGGCAGGAGCTTCGGCATCAAGACGGTCTACTCGAGCGTTCTGTTCTCGGTGGGAACCTGGGTGCTCGAGCGGGTCTGCCCGATGGAGAAGCCCTTTACCGACGAGCCGCTGCTCGAGCTGATGTTCGCGGTTCTGCTGCCGGCCGTCGGGTCGGGGCTTCTGTTCAATCTCGGCGCCTCCTCGGGCGGCACCGACATTGTCGCGATGCTCCTGAAAAAGTTCACCAGCATCAACATCGGCACGGCGCTCATGTTCAGCGACGCGGTCATCACGGTGTCCGCCCTCTGGTTCTTCGGCGTCAAGACCGGGCTCTTCTCCATTCTCGGGCTGCTGATGAAGTCCTTTCTCATCGACAGCGTCATCGAGAGCATCAACCAGATCAAGTACTTCAACATCGTCTGCGAGCACCCCGAGCCCATCTGCGACTACATCGTAAAGACCCTGCACCGCGGCGCGACGGTCTGCGAGGCCGAGGGCTACTACACCTCCGAGCGGCGCTACATCGTCTTTGCCGCCATGCGCCGCAGCCAGGCGGTGCAGCTGCGCCGCTTTGTCAAACAGAACGACCCGCACGCCTTTCTGCTGATCACCACCACAAGCGAGATCATCGGCAAGGGCTTTCGCGGGGTGGACTGAAGAGCCGCCGAATCCGCCCGGCGGTCTGCCCCTGCCGGGGCCTCCCGGGGCCGGCACGCGCTGCGCCCTGCCGCTGGGCGGGCGCTCTGGACGCGGCGCCCTTTGAAAGTAGCGCAGCCCCGTGATAACATAGAGAAAACAAAATGTGGGAGAACACAATGCCGGTAACACAGATTCTATCATACTGTCTTGGCGCGCTGCGCTGGGCTGCGGCGCTCTTTGCCGTCTTTGCGGCGGCGCGGGTGACGCTGCTCGTGTGGCGCGGGGTGAAAAACAGGCCCACGCGCTCCCTCGGGCAGGAGCTCGGCCTCTGGGCGCTCGTCTTCTACGGGTGCATGCTCGTCTCCATCACCGTCATCCGCGGGGGAGATTTCGCCCCCCTCTGGCTCGGCGGGGCGGCCCGCGTGAGCCTCGTGCCGCTGCGCGGGCTGATCGGGGCCTTTGACCCGCGCGACCTCTGGCCGTTTTGCTACAACCTCTTTGGCAATCTGCTGTGGTTTGTGCCGGTGGGCCTCTCGCCGCTCGTCTGTTCGGGCCTTGCGCGCGCGTGGCGCGTGGCGCTCGCGGCGGCGGGCCTGTCGGCGCTCATCGAGCTCTCCCAGCTGCTTCTGGGCACCGGCGTCTGCGACATCGACGACTGGCTGCTCAACATCGCCGGGGCGCTGCTCGGCTACCTGATTTACTACGCGGCGGTCGGGCGGCGGCGCAGCCGTTTTCCGGAGAAGATGCCGTGGGCGAGGTGAGCGGGCTTCTCTTCGAGGGACAGCCGGTCGCCGTCTGCCGAAAGCGCTGCAAGCGGGTGATTCTCCATGTGCGCGCCGGGGGCGAGATCTGGGTCTCAGCCCCGCGCGGCGTGTCGCGCCGGCGCATTGCTGAGATTCTCGCCGAGCGGCGCGACTGGCTGCTTGCGGCCGTCGAGACCCAGCGCGCCCGCGCGCCGAAGCCAAAGCGGGTCTGCGAGGGCGAGAGCTTCCGCCTTGCGGGGCGCGCGCTCGCGCTGCGCTTTGCGGGCGGCGAAATCTGCGCCGTGGGGGACGAGCTTCTCGTCCCGCCGGGGACGGAGCTCTCAGCGCTTCGCGCCTGGTACGTCGCGCGCGCACAGGTTCTCTTCGCCGAACGGGTTGCCCTCTGGGCGGCGGCCATCGGCGTCACGCCGGGGCGCGTGCGCGCAAAGGAGCAGAGAAGCCGCTTTGGCAGCTGCGGCATCCACGGCGACATCAACCTCTGCTGGCGGCTGGTGATGGAGGAGCGGGCCCTTGTCGACTCGGTGGTCATCCACGAGCTGTGCCATCTGCTCGAGCGAAACCACTCGCCGGCATTCTGGGCGCAGGTCGCCCGCTTCGACCCGCAGCACCGCGCCCACCGGGCGCAGCTCAACAAACAGTCCGCCCTGTGGGACTGGTGAAAGGGACGGTTCCATGAAAGACTATCTCATCTGGTATCTCATCGTGCTCAATCTGCTCGCGTTTGCGGTGTCGGCCATCGACAAGTTCTCGTCCGGCCGGCGCCAGCGGCGCGTGTCGGAACTTGCGCTCATGCTCCTCGCGGGCTTCGGCGGCTCGGTGGGGCTCTACCTGTCCATGTTTCTGTTTCGCCACAAGACCAAACACCCGAAATTCACCATGGGCGTGCCGCTGATTATGGCGGCGCAGGCGGTGGTACTCTACCTGCTCTGGGCCAGAGGCGTCATTCGCTGAATCACAGGGAAAAAAGGCAGCAGACATTTTGTCTGCTGCCTTTTTGTGCCAATTTTGCGAAATCTGCCAACAGATGGCAACTTTGAGTTAAACTGAGAGCAGTAACAGCAACAGGAGGGCAACTATGAGCAACATGACGATTCACACCGCACACATTGCCGCCTTTGAGCGGGCGCTGCGCGCGCAGGAGCGCAGCGCGGCCACTGTTGAGAAGTATCTGCGCGACGTCAGACAGTTCGCGGCGTATCTCGGCGGCGCGCCGCTGACGCGGGAGGCGGTCGCCGGGTGGAAGAGCCATCTGCTGGAACAGGGCCGCCTGCCGACGACAGTCAACGGCAAACTCGCGGTTCTCAGCAGCTTTCTGAGCCACCTGGGCCGCAGAGACTGCCGCGTCAGGCAGATTCGGCTGCAGCGGCGGCTCTTTCGCGACCAGGCGCGCGAGCTCGGGCGCGAGGAGTATGAGCGGCTGGTCGCCGCCGCGCGGCAGAAGGAGCAGCCGCGGCTCGCGCTGCTGCTCGAGACCATCTGCGCCACCGGTATCCGGGTCAGCGAGCTCAGAGACATCACCGTCGAGGCCGCGGCGGCGGGCCGGGCGCAGATCACGCTCAAGGGAAAGACGCGGGTGATTCTGCTGCCGGGCAAGCTCTGCCGCAAGCTGCTCAAATACGCGCGCAGACAAAAAATCGCCTCCGGCGAGATCTTTCTCACCAGAGGCGGAAAAAGCCTGAACCGCCGGCAGATCTGGGCGCAGATGAAAGCGCTCTGCTCCCGGGCGGGGGTGGAGCCGGGCAAGGTGTTCCCCCACAATCTGAGACATCTGTTTGCGCGGTGCTTCTACCGGGCGTGCCGTGACATCGCGCGGCTGTCGGACGTGCTCGGCCACAGCAGTATGGAGACCACCCGCATCTACCTCATCTCAACCGGCGCCGAACACGCAAGAACGCTTGAGCAGCTTCGGCTGGTGTCATAGACAGAATCATTCTTTTGTCCTGCTGCGGGGCGGCTCCGAGCATGAAAAGTTTAAAAACTCTTTTTTTGGAAAACAGCAAGCCGCCGTAGGCGCACGTCAACCAGACCGGAAGATTTCTCAGCCTGAGTGGCCTGTTTGCTGTACCCAAAATGCGTAATATAACTGCAGAATAGGTAAAAACGTTGAAAAGCTGCCGGTTAAATGGCAAAATATTGAAACTGAAAGGACAAGCTGGTCTGTCATCCCGCCCCGCAGCAGGACAAAAGAATGATTCTGTCCACATTGAGCAAAGAGCGGGGAAAATGGCCGAAAGTCCGGAATAAAAAAGGAGGAATTACGATGAGAAAGCGGATTCTTGCGGTACTTCTGGCGCTGTGTATGGCGCTTGCCGCTCTGCCCATGACGGCATTCGCTGTCGATCTGACCGGTTCGGGTACCGAAGCCGATCCCTATCAGGTCGCAACGGAAGAGGAGCTGCGCGCAGCAGTGGACGCCGGCGGCTACATTGAGCTGACCGCAAGCATTGAGGGAATGGCAACCTCGTTAAATGTGACCGGGGATGTGACTCTTGATCTGCAGGGGAACACTCTGGAGACCACTGTGCAAAGCGGATATTTTTTCAATGTCAGCCCGGGCGGCAGTCTGACGGTGAACGACAGCGCAACCGGCGGCCGCCTTGTCAGTACAAAGGTGAGGGTGGTACAGGTCTATGCCGGCGCCAGCTTCACGCTCAACGGCGGCACCCTCGAGGTGACGGACGGTGACATGAGCGCCGATGTGACTGTGTTTAACTTCGGCAACATGACGATCAATGGCGGAACAGTCAGAGGCGTCACAGCAATCTATAACTATGCGCCTGCGGCGCTCGGTGATTTCACCGGCAACGCGGTTTTGACGCTCAACGGCGGCAAAATTGAGGGCGTGCCCTGCACGACGGCTAGCAAAGACGAGTACATCGGTTCCAACTGGGCCTGTGCACTGATGGGCGAGGGCGTCGATGGGGATGGCAACGTGAAGAACCCCGAGGGCGTCACGCTCAACATCAAAGGCGGCGAGATCGTCGCCTCTGACGGCGGCCAGGCCATCGCCACCAACGCGTCGAGCGGCAAATACGCCGGCTTTGTCATCAACATGACCGCGGGCAGCGTGAGCGCTTCCGGCGACGACGGCTGCGCGATGTATCTGCCGGCCATCGGCGTGACCAACATCAGCGGCGGCACCGTCTCGGGCGCGCAGGGTATCCGCATCGCAGCGGGTGAGCTCAACGTGACCGGCGGCGAGATCATCGGCACGGCGCTGCTGACTGACGACGCCGATCTCGTCAGCGGCGGCAGCGGCGGCACCCAGGGCGCCATCGTGGTCGGCAAGGCGAGCAGCGGCTACGTCGGCAACGCCAGCGTTGCCATCGGCGGCACTGCGGTCATCAAGAACACCGCCGAGGGCGAGGGCACAAAACCGGCTATCATCGTCTCAGACAAAAACATGGGCGAGGGCGGCAGCTACGACCAGAACTCCATCGAGGTGAGCCTTGACGGGGCCGAGGTGCAGGGCGACGTGGTCAAGGTGTCCAACACGACGCCGGGCGCGACCACCAAAGACGGCGGCAACACGTCGCTCACCGTCAAGGACACGACGATTGAGGGCAATGTCATCAACAAGTCCAAAGAGGGGAGCACGGAGCTCAGCGGCGTCACCGTGACCGGCGACGTGAAGACCGAGAGCGCAGGCTCCACCCTCATTTCGAACAGCAAGGTCGAGGGCAGCGTGACCAATGCGACCGAGGGGAGCTCCACCGTCATTGAAAATTCCGACGTCGGCAGCAGACCCGAAACCGGAAATGTCGTCATTACCAACAGCACGGTTGACGGTACCCCGGTGGAAGACGAGCTCGGCAGCAACGTCGCCCAGGTGGGCGGCAAGCCCTACACTTCGCTCGCCGAGGCGCTCACCGCGGCGAAGAGCGGCCAGACCGTCACACTGCTGGTAGGTGAAGTTGCGCTCTCGAGCGCGATTCCTGCGGGCGTCACCCTCTCGGTCGGCAGCGGCCAGAAGCTGACCGTGGCCGAGGGAGACGCTCTGACCGTGCTCGGCAGCACGGGTACGCTCGCGGTTCAGGCGGGCGGCAGTTTTGTGCTTGCGGACGATGAGATTGTCGGCGAAGACGGCCGGCTGGCCGTTGATGCGGGCAGCGTGGAGATCGTTCTGTCGACTGGCGCTGTGACGCTGAAGTCCGGCGCGAAAGCGACCGTCCCCTCGGGGAAAGAGCTGAATCTGCTGCTCCCCGGCGGCGCGGTCAGACTGGATGTGACCATTGAAAACGGTGCCTCGGCAACGGTGTCGGGCAAGCTGACCGTTCCCAACGACGCGTCTCTGAGCGTCGATGGAACACTGAACATTTCCTCCTCCGGTCTGCTGCGGGTGGGTTCCAAGGGAACACTCTCCGGCTCCGGCGAAATCTCCAATTCCGGCAAGGTCACACTGCACCGGGGCGTTGACACCGAGGCTGCTGTCAGCCTGGCCATCACGCTCAACTCCGGCGGCGAGGTCTACAGCCAGCTGACCGAAACCGATCTGGATTCTCTCATCGAGAGAGGCGAGAAGACCACCGGTTCGTTCACCGTGGCCGGTATCACCGGCGACGGCGGCGAACTTCTGAGCTTTGCCACAAAGTACACCTATAAGACCCAGGGCGGCGGCACCATCGTGACGACCTATCCCATCCAGGTTGCGGCGGTGGCAAACGGCACCGTGTCGGCGAGCACCAGCGCGGCCATGACGGGCAGCACAGTCACCCTGACGGTCAAACCGGCTGACGGCTTCGTGGTCGGCTCGGTCACCGTGACCGCGGCCGATGGCAGCGCAGTCGCCGTGACAGCCGGCGCAAACGGCACCTGGACGTTCACCATGCCCGCCGGTGCGGTGACGGTCTCGGCGAGCTTCCAGGCGAGCGAGACCGGTCTGCCCTACACCGATGTGCAGGCGGCCGACTGGTTCTACAGCGCGGTGAAATACGTCACAGACAACGAAATCATGAACGGCTGCGACACGGATCTGTTCCTGCCGAACGAGCCGCTCAGCCGCGGCATGCTGGTCACCGTCCTGTGGCGGATGGAGAACTCGGTTGCAGTCGACGATTCGCTGGTCTTTGACGACGTGGACGCCGGGGCCTGGTATGGGGAAGCGGTCCGCTGGGCCGCTGCCAACGGCATTGTCAACGGCGTGACCGAGACGACCTTTGCCCCGGACAGCGCCATCACCCGTGAGCAGCTCGCGGTGATTCTGTACCGCTATGCGCAGCACAAGGGCTACGATGTCACAGCGGGCGGCGCGCTCGACTACCCCGATGCGCAGAGCGTCGCCGACTACGCGGCCGAGGCCATGCAGTGGGCATGCGCCGAGAGCCTCATCAACGGTATGGACGGGCTTCTCAACCCGCAGGGCGGCGCGACGCGCGCCCAGGTGGCGACCATCATCATGCGCCTGTGTGAGAATGTGGCGAAATAATCCGTAAGACCGATCAAAGGGCGCTCCGGCCGGAGCGCCCTTTTTTATGCAGTTCACACATGAAAGATCAGCCGCAGCAGAAGAAGAAGCGCGATGCCCGGCAGCCCCAGAAGCGCCGAGCCGAGCAGCGTCATGGCGCTGATGGGAAGCGTACCGCCGAGCGCGTGCAGCACAAAGAGCAGCGCCACGCCGACGGCGCTGTTGAGAAGAAACTTCACACATTTGCGTAGCGGCTTTAAAAAGACCAGAAAAAACAGAAACGCAACCGACGCCCCGATGATGATCGCGAGCGTGCTCGTGGTGTCTATGGGCATATGTACTCTCCTTTGCGTTGATGGCGCGCCCGGGCGCGGCGGACGGTCCGCCGCGCGCGGCTGTCCGGCATATGTAGGGCCGCGCCGTCAGGTGACACTGGCGGCGTCGAGCGGCTCGGCCTCGGCCTCGGGCGCGGGAACGCTCTGGCTCTCGAGCTGCTTGGCCCTGGCGAAATAGTAGTTCAGGCGGCGGTTCAAAGCCAGGCGCTCAAAGAGCAGACTTTCGATCAGCTCCCCGTCCTCGGCGTATTGCAGCAGACTGCAAACCGACTGGAGCCGGGCTTTCGTCAGCTCGACCTCGCGCACCCACTCGGCGGGCACGGCGGTCTGCGCCGCGCGTCTCTCGCGCAGTTTCATTCGCTTCACCTCTACTGGTATTCTTATGCAAAGCGGACGAGTTTATAACAAAACAGGCAAAAAAAGTTGCCCTGTCCGCGCGTCTTTTTGCGCCGCGGGCGGAATAAACTGTATTACTTCGGCGGAAAATAGCGCTGTGAGAAAACCGCCGCGCGCGCACGCCCCGCGGCGACGAAAGAGGTGTTGAGAGTGGAATCGGTGACAAGACACCACCAGCGGTACTGTCCGGTCATCCAGAGCAACGTGACCATTCGTGAGAGCGCGCCCGGCGGCGAAGCGTGTCAGGAGTGTCTCAACCGCGAGTACTGCCAAAGGGAATTTGGGGGCTGCCAGAACCGCTATTTTGCAAGCGGGGAAAAGCAGTAGAGAAAACGCGGCGGCGCGCGGCCGGATTTTCCGAAAAATACCGCGCATGACGGGGCGCGGCGGGGGGAACGCTATTGTTCGACACCGCGCGCCCGGCAGGCTGCCGCCGCGCCGCCAGAGACGCGGCGGACGGCTTAAGAAAGCCGTCCGAGCAGTCTGACAGTGACAGTTGAAAACCGAAAACAGACCGGCGGCAGAACTTCTGCCGCCGGTTTTTCCGCTGTGCCGCGCGCGAAACGTTTGACTTGCCCGCGCGCAGCGGGTATTATGGAGACGCAGAAAACAGTGTGAAAGGGGAATGGTTCATGGGTCTTGACAGAGCATCCGGCATCCGAATCGGCAGGGGGACGCCCGGCGAAAAGAATCTGATCACCGATGTGCCGGGGGTCAGGGTGGGCCATGCGACCATCCGTGACGGCGCGGGCGTCAACACCGGCGTCACCGCCGTTTTGCCGCACGGGGGAAATCTCTTCCGCGACAAGGTGATGGCCGCCTGCGCCGTGCTCAACGGCTTCGGCAAGACCATGGGGCTGGTGCAGGTGGAGGAGATGGGCACCATTGAGACGCCCATTCTCATGACGAACACCCTGAGCATCGGCACCGCCGCGACCGCGCTGATCGAGTACATGCTTCGGCAGAACCCGGACATCGGCCTTGAGACCGGCACGGTGAACCCGCTGGTGTGCGAGTGCAACGACGGGCGGCTCAACGACATCCGCGGCCTGCACGTCAGAGCGGAGCACGTCGTAGAGGCGCTTGACGCCGCCGCGCCGATGTTCGAGGAGGGCGCGGTGGGCGCCGGTACGGGCATGTGCTGTCTGGGGCTCAAGGGCGGTATCGGCTCCGCCTCGCGGGTGGTCACGCTCGACGCGCGGACGTACACGGTGGGCGCGCTGGTGCTGAGCAATTTCGGCGAGGCCGGGCGTCTGCTCATCAACGGCCGCCATGTGGGCGAGGAGATTCAGGCCGGTCAGAGCGCGCAGGGCGACAGGGGCTCCATCATCATGCTGCTGGCCACGGACATTCCCCTCAGCGAGCGCCAGCTCCGGCGGCTGTGCCGCCGCGCCGGCGTGGGTCTCGCGCGAACCGGCTCCTACTACGGCAACGGCAGCGGCGACATCGCCATCGCGTTCACCACCGCAAACCGAGTGCCCCACTACAGCGAAAGCGCCTTTGTGCCGGTGACCATGATGGACGACGAGCACATCGACCCGGTGCTGGACATGAGCGCCGAGGCGGTGGAGGAGGCCATCGTCAGCTCGCTGTATCACGCGCAGACCACCGTCGGACGGGACGGAACCGTCCAGCGCGGCCTGCGCGAGTATCTGGGCCAGAGCGCACAGAGCAGTCTGTAGATGTATGAAGATCAAAAACCGGCGGCAGAATTTCTGCCGCCGGTTTTTACCGCTCTCCCGTTTTGCGCGATTCTGTTTACATCGATGCGCCAAGATAGATGGCGCGAAGCAGAGCTCGACCGGTTTCGGTGCGAAAGACTGCATCGAGTGTGTGGCGGATGTTCCCCTCGCTGTAGCTGCTCTCTCCGGCGTTGACGAGGTAGTCGGCCTCGAGCAGAATCTGGTGGTCGGGCCCGTCAACACCTTGAAAGGTGTGGTGATGGCCCACCAGCCAGGCCACCCGCCCGGCAAAGTCCCCGTCGTACCCGAGCTCCCGCAGCAGGGCCTGTGCCATCGGCGCGCCCTCGCGCTCCTGGTATTTGCCGACTGTGCTGCCATACTTCTCGCGACAGAGCGGGCAGGCAATGTCGTGTACAACGGCCGCGGCCTCCAGAATTTCCTGCGTACGCCGGTCGAGCTCCTCGCACTCCCCGATGGTTTTGGCATAGGCGTACACCTTTAAAAAGTGCTCGATGTCGTGCCGGTTGCCGCCGGCGTCGGAAATCATGCGCGCGATGAGTGTGGAAATTGCCATATGTTCTGCCTCCCGATGGTCAATTTGTCTGCTTCATCTTATCACACGGGTGGCTTTTTCTCAATGCCGCCCTCGCGCGCAGCCCTACAGCTTGCATTTTCCCCGCCGTTTGGATACAATATAATGTGGCAAATTGGACCAGCAAACGGAGGATGTAATATGGCAAAGGCCTCAGCGAAAAACCAATACGGCAACGAGAGCATCTCGTCGCTCAAGGGCGCCGACCGTGTGCGCCTGCGCCCGGGCGTCATCTTCGGCAGCGACGGGCTCGAGGGCTGCGAGCACTCGTTTTTTGAGATCCTCTCAAACTCCATCGACGAGGCGCGCGAGGGCTACGGCGACAAGATCGTCATCACCCGCTTTTCCGACCACAGCATCGAGGTCGAGGACTTCGGGCGCGGCGTGCCGGTCGAGTACAACCCGAAAGAGGAGCGCTACAACTGGGAGCTCGTCTACTGCGAGCTCTACGCCGGCGGCAAGTACAACAACAACGACGCCGAAAACTACGAGTACTCGCTCGGCCTCAACGGCCTGGGCGCCTGCGCCACGCAGTACGCGAGCGAATACATGGACGTGACCGTTCACCGCGACGGCAAGGTGCACCGGCTTCACTTTGAGCGCGGCGAGAACATCGGCGGGCTCAAAAGCGAGCCCGCCGCCCGCCGCCAGACCGGCACCGTCACCCGCTGGAAGCCCGACCTTGAGGTCTTCAACGACATTGCCATCCCCGCCGAATTCTTCGCCGATGTGCTCAAAAAGCAGGCGGTGGTAAACGCCGGGCTGCGCTTTGTCTTTCGCGACCAGCAGCCCGACGGCAAGTTTGAGACCACCGAGTACCTCTACGAGAACGGCATCGTCGACTACGTCGCCGAGCTCGCCGCGGGTCGGGCGTTCACCGACATTCAGAGCTGCGCGTGCGAGCGCCGCGGGCGCGACCGGGCGGACAAGCCCGAGTACAAGGTCAAGATGCAGATCGCGTTCTGCTTCTGCAACGAGAACGCCCGCGCCGAGTACTACCACAACTCGAGCTTCCTCGAGCACGGCGGCTCGCCCGACAAGGCGGTGCGAAGCGCGTTTGTCTCGTCGGTTGACCAGCTCGCAAAGAGCCTCGGCAAATACACCAAAAACGAGAGCAAGCTCACCTACCAGGATGTGGCCGACAGTCTGCTGATCGTCATCAACTCCTTTTCGACCCAGACCTCCTATGAGAACCAGACTAAAAAGGCCATCAACAACAAGTTCATTCAGGAGTGCATGACCGAATTCCTCAAGCACCAGCTCGAGGTCTACTTCATCGAGAACCCGGTCGAGGCGGGCAAGATCGCCGACCAGGTGCTCATCAACAAGCGCAGCCGCGAGTCGGCCGAGAAGACCCGCATCAACATCAAAAAGAAGCTCTCGGGCAACATCGACATCTCGAACCGCGTGCAGAAGTTCGTCGACTGCCGCACCAAGGACGTCACCCGCCGCGAGCTCTACATCGTCGAGGGCGACTCGGCGCTCGGCTCCTGCAAGATGGGGCGCGACGCCGAGTTTCAGGCCATCATGCCCGTGCGCGGCAAGATTTTAAACTGCCTCAAGGCCGACTTTGACAAGATCTTCAAAAGCGAGATCATCGTCGATCTGATCAAGGTGCTCGGCTGCGGGGTCGAGGTCAAGACCAAGAGCAATAAGGACTTTGACTTCTTCGACATCGACGCGCTGCGCTGGGACAAGGTCATCATCTGCACCGACGCCGACGTCGACGGCTTTCAGATTCGCACGCTGATTCTGACCATGCTCTACCGGCTCGTGCCGTCGCTCATCGACAAGGGCAAGGCCTTTATCGCCGAGTCGCCGCTGTTTGAGATGACCATGAAAGGCAAGAGCTACTTCGCCTATGACGAGCGCGAAAAGGCCGACTTTCTCGCCGCCCACCCGAAGGAGAAAATCCACATCGCGCGCTCAAAGGGGCTCGGCGAGAACGAGCCCGAGATGATGTGGGAGACCACCATGAACCCCGAGACCCGCCGGCTCATCAAGGTCACCCCCGAGGACGCCCTGCGCACGGCCGAGGTCTTTGAGCTGCTGCTCGGGGACAATCTCGCCGGCCGCAAGGACTACATTGCCGAATACGGCGCTCAGTACATTGAGCTCGCCGACATTTCCTAGAGAGGGGGAACCGCCGTGAGACAGAATCTGATCGAAAAGCCCATCACCAAGACGCTCGAGGAGAACTACATGCCCTACGCCATGAGCGTTATCATCTCGCGCGCCATCCCCGAGATCGACGGCTTCAAGCCCTCGCACCGAAAGCTCCTGTACACCATGTACAAGATGGGGCTCATCACCGGCAACAAGACAAAGTCGGCAAACGTCGTCGGCCAGACCATGAAATTAAACCCCCACGGCGACGCCGCCATCTATGAGACGATGGTGCGCTTAACGCGCGGCTACGAGGCGCTGCTTCTGCCCTATGTCGACTCAAAGGGCAACTTCGGGCGGGTCTACTCGCGTGACATGGCCTATGCCGCGTCGCGCTACACCGAGGTCAAGCTCGAGCCGGTCTGTGCCGAGCTCTTTCGCAGCATCGACAAGGACACCGTCGACATGCTCGACAACTACGACAACACCCAAAAGGAGCCGGCGCTGCTGCCGGTGACTTTCCCGAATATCCTCGTCGCGGCCAATCAGGGCATCGCCGTCGGCATGGCGAGCAACATCTGCTCGTTCAACCTCGGCGAGGTCTGCGACACCGCCATCGAGTACATCCGCGATCAGAACCACCCCATCGAGACCACCCTCAAGGCGCCGGACTTCCGCACCGGCGGCAGCATTCTCTACAACGCCGCCGAGATGCGCAAAATCTACGAGACCGGCCGCGGGTCGTTCAAGATCCGCGCGAAGTACGGCTACGACAAGAAGAACAACTGCATCGAGATCACCGAGATCCCCTACACCACCACGGTCGAGGCCATCATCGACAAGATCGTGGAGCTTGTCAAGTCCGGCCGAGTGCGCGAGATCTCCGATCTGCGCGACGAGACCGACCTGTCGGGGCTGAAGCTGACGCTCGATCTCAAGCGCGGCACCGACCCCGACAAGCTCATGGCAAAGCTCTACAAGTCGACCCCGCTCGAGGATTCGTTCGGCTGCAACTTCAACGTGCTCATCGGCCAGACGCCGAAAGTGCTCGGCGTGCGCGAGATCCTCGAGGAGTGGACGGCCTTTCGCGTCGAGTGCATCCGCCGCGAGCTCACCTACGACATCGGCCGCAAAAAGGAGAAGCTCCACCTGCTCTACGGCCTGAAGAAAATCCTGCTCGACATCGACAAGGCGGTCGCCATCGTGCGCAACACCGAGGACGAGGCCGAGGTCGTGCCGAACCTGATGATCGGCTTCGGCGTCGACGAGGTGCAGGGCGAGTACATCGCCGAGATCAAGCTGCGAAACCTCAACAAGGAGCATGTCTTAAAGCGCATCGCCGAGGTCTCGTCGCTCGAGGACGAGATCGACGATCTCGAGCAGACCCTCTCGAGCGGCCGGCGCATCAAAAACATCATCATCAGGGACCTCACCGAGATCAAAAAGAAGTATGCGTCGCCCCGGCGCAGCGACATCCTCTACGCCGACGAAGTTGTCGAGTACAAGGAGGAGGAGCAGATCGCCGACTACCCCGTGAGCGTCTTTGTCACAAACGAGGGCTACTTCAAGAAGATCACACCCGCGAGCCTGCGCATGAGCAGCGAGCACAAGCTCAAGGAGGGCGACTTCATCCTGCGCACCGCAGAGCTGACAAACCGCTGCGAGATGCTGGTCTTTACAAACCTCGGCCAGGTCTATAAGACCCGCCTGTCCGACTTTGAGGACACCAAGGCGAGCGTGCTCGGCGACTATCTGCCCTCGAAGCTCGCCATGGACGAGGGCGAGCGCGTGGTCTTCACCGCATTCACCACCGACTACAGCGGCCACATGCTCTTCTTCTTCCGAAACGGAAAGGCCGCCAAGATCGAGCTTGCGAGCTACCAGACCAAGACCAACCGCAAAAAACTCACCGGCGCCTACTCCACGAAGAGCGAGCTCGCCGCCGTCTTTCAGCTCGCCGGCGAGAGCGAGTTTGTGCTCACCTCGTCAAACGGCAAGGTGCTCATCGTGAACTCCGGCGCCATCGCGCCGAAGACCACCCGCGAGACCATCGGCGTCGCGGTGATGACCCTGCGCCAGAAGTGCTGGCTCTACCGCGCCGAGCCGATGGACGAGGCGCTCTTTGTCAAGTCGGACCGCTACCGCACGAAGAATCTCCCCGCCGCGGGCAGCTTTTTAAACGACGCCGACAAGGCGCTGCGCCAGCAGCACGACCAGATGGGACTGCTGCAGGAGTGATCAGCCGGAACACTGCGAGAACCAGGCGGGTGAATCACCGGGGTATGACAGAGCAGCGTTATGAAAGAGAGAAAGAGGCGGCGCACACTGTGCGCCGCCTCTCTTTTGTCCTGCAGGGCTTTCAAACCGGTGTAGCCAGGTCCCCTACTCTGCAGTCAGCCGTTTTGCACGGCTATGCGGATACGGCTGTAATCATAGCCGGCCGCCGTGAGAATGCGCCCGGTCAGAATCTTCAGCAAGGTCTGTGTATCATAGTGTGACTCAGCATAAAGTGCCCGGTCGATTTTGATCGGGCTGCGCATCTGGCCCTTTTCGCTGCCCAGCAGAACGCGGTTTCTCCCGAGGAGCTTTCCGCGCAGATCCATCAGAGCCTGGTGTGTCTGTGGATTCTGATTGCAGTGTTTGAGAATTGCTTCAAACACCTTTTTCCACGTTGGAAGATCCTCCCGCGTTCCATCTTCAAAGATCACACCGGTGGGACGCTTTCCCTTGAAGATTTCCTCTGCGGTGTTCAGCGAGTAAATGGTCTCATAGGCGGATGCCGCAGTGGACTGACCGTCCGGCCGCTCAAGTGTCTGCAGAAGACTGCCGATTTTGTTATCAGCCTGTTGAAGCAAATCCCGAAGCAGCAAAAGTTCTTCCCGAAGTTGCATGGCGTGGTATCCTTCTTTCTCATATTTTAGCACGTGCTATAGTAAAGTGTACCGCATCTTCTCTTATTCGTCAAGAAAATGAATGTTTGAGTCGATAAATTTAAAATAACATCTTCTCAAAACGGAAAAGAAATGGTAAGATCAGGAAAAGGGGGGATTTCATGTTTTGTACTTTCTGTGGCCACGAGGTGGAAGACGGTTCGGAGTTCTGCTACTTCTGCGGCGAAGAGCTCGCGCCGGTTTCGAGCAGCGAGCCGGTCCCGTATGCGTGGGAGCAGTCCCCGCGGGAGGAGCCGACCACCCCGCAGTGGAATCCGCTGCGCGTGGCGCTGCCGAAGCGGGAGACGCCCGGCATGAAGTGGTACTGGTTTTACACCGCCGTGCGGCTGCCGCTGAGCATGCTCAGCCTCCTGGTGGGCCTTATCGCGCTGCTGGATGAGTACAATGTCTACCGCCTTGCGCTGCCGCAGCTCTGGAAGTGGTATCTGGTGCTGTACGCGGTGCAGTTTGCGGCGTTTGCCGTGCTGCTGGTGAATATGGTGCGCCGCGCGCCGGGCGTTGTGCGGACGTTTTGCATCTGTTCGATCGGCGTGGCTGTGGTAGGCAGTCTGCTCAACGCTGCGGTGGTGTGGGCCATGCTCGGCTTCTGGCCGCTTCAGGGCCGGGAACTGCTCGAGTGGCTGATCTCACTGCTGATTGAACTGACCACGCTCTACTATCTGAAAAAGCGCGCCGGCTTCTTTGCGGCGCGCGAAGAGCAAGAGGAGGAATTGTGATGTACTGCCGCAAATGCGGGGCCGAGTTGCCCGAGGGCTCGGCGTTCTGCCACCTCTGCGGAACGCAGACCGTGCCTGTTCCCGCTGCGCAGGGAGACACCGCGAAATCCGGGTCGGGCATTGTCGTAAACCAGAACTTCGATGTGAACGCCGCCGGGGCGGCGCAGCGCGAGCAGGAGAGGGACATCGAGATCGCCCGGCAGCAGGCCGGGGAGCTGAAAACCCGCGTGAAGCAGTGGGCCGGGGCGGAGGTGCCGCCGCAGGAGAGCGGCCCCGAATTCTCCGGCGAGTCTGCCGCGCCGCCGCGCCGCGAGAGCGAAAGACCGTCGGGCGGCATTGTGATAAACCAGAACTTTGACAGAAACGCCGCGCAGAGCGCGCAGGATAATCCCGGAGAGAGCGCGCAGGATCAGGAGCCGGAACTCGGCTTTGTCTGGTATCGTATCTTTCAGGTTCTTCTGGCGCTGTGGGCGCTCAACAATTTTACCGCTACGGGCACGGCTCTCGCCCTCTCAGCGAGAGGGGCCGGAGCATACGCGTTCACCTCGATTGCCATTGCGATTTTCTCGACCGTGCTCTTCGTTCAGCTTTTGAAGTACAAGCTCGCCGCAATCAGGACGCTCACCGTATTCTGCGTTGTGACCCCGGTGCTTGGTTTCTTCGCCGCCGCTCAGGCGGAGCGTTTTTTCGCATCGCTGGGCCCGCTGCTCGTCATGGTTCCGACGATTTTCTATCTGAAAAATCGCGAGGATTATCTGGATTGATGAGCTGGGCAGGATGACGCAGGAGAGAGTGTTCCTGCCGGAGCAGCTCGCCGGTATTTCACCGGCAGAGAGAAGAGGGGGGTTATGATGTACTGTCGCAAATGCGGAGCCGAGCTGCCCGGGGACTCTGTGTTCTGCCATCTCTGCGGAGCGCAGACCGTACCCGTTCCCGCTGCGCAGGGGGACACCGCGAAAAAGCCCGGTTCGGGTATTGTCGTAAACCAGAACTTCGATGTGAACGCCGCCGGGACGGCGCAGCAGGAGCAGGAGAGGGACATCGAGATCGCCCGGCAGCAGGCCGGGGAGCTGAAAACCCGTCTGAAGCAGTGGGCCGGGGCGGAGGCGCCGCCGCAGGAGAGCGAACCCGAGTCCTCCGGCGAGTCTGCCGCGCCGCCGCGCTGCGAGAGCGAAAGGCCGTCGGGCGGCATTGTTGTCAACGAATGCTTTGACGTGACCGCCGCCCAGAGCGCGCAGGAGAGCCTTGAGGAGGGAACGCAGGATAAATCGCCAGGTTTCATCTGGTATCATGTCTTTCAGGTTCTTCTGGTGCTGTGGATTTTAGAAAGCCTGACAGGTCTGATGATGGTCTCACAGTATTCGTACTTGTCCGGCACGGACAATTATCTGTTTTTATCTGTTGTCGATCTGGTTTTTCAAATTACGATCTTCGTTCAGCTTTTGAAGTATCGGGAGGCTGTAATCAAGACGCTGATCATCTACAGTGCGCTGATATTCCTGTTCGGACTTTTTGGGCAGGGCCTTATCGGAGCTCTGATTCCGATGATCTATCTGATACCGACGATCATCTACCTAAAAAAGAGAGAGGACTATCTGGATTGATGTAAGCCGCCATCTCTGCGGAGCGCAGACCGTACCCATGCCCGCCGCGCGGGTGGCCGCAGAAAGATCGGAAAGGGGATCCGTCCATTGAGGAAAGCTGCCGTTTTTCTGCTTTTGCTGGCGCTGTGCGGCACGGTGGCCGCAGGCGGCGAAGAGCAGCCGTCCGTGCCGGGCGGCTTCGTCTATGAGAACGCGCCGGCCGGCATTATGATCACACTGCCCGCAGAGTTTGCCGAGGTGCCGCGGGACACACAGGTGCCGTTTGCGCGGGCGAGCTTTGCCGCGGACGATATCACCTTTACATTCAGCCGCGCCGACGTGTATCAAAGCGCGCGAGAGAAGAATTTCGACGCCTGGCGCAGCCAGATGGGCAACTACTTTTTTAAGCCCGAGGAAATCGGCGGGCTCTTTGCCCCGCCGGCGCAGACTCTCGCTTTCAACCGCGTGGCCTGGGGCGACTATGAGTATTTCGCGGCCGACTGGCAGTCTAACGATGGCCGGGTGCGCCGCAGCTATCTAGTCTTTGTCAACGGCTGGCTCTACGGCTACACCTACGACGGCCCCGCCGGCCAGGCGGACGATTTTTTTCACACGGTCATCGCCGCTGTGGAATACGAGAACCCGCCGGAAAAGCGCTACATTCAGCCCTACCGCGACCCCTCCCAGCCGCCGCGTCCCGACCCGGTGCCTCAGCCGAGAACCGGCAATGACAGCCCGTCTGCCGTGGGTGGGGCCGCGGTGATCATCGTGGCGGGCGCCACTTTTCTCGCTGTGGGCATTGGCAAGGTATCCAGAAACCCGCAGCAGAGTCAGCCGGAACGCACACAGGAGCGGGTTCGGCCTCTTCCGGCGGGGAAGCCGCTCGAGAAATCTCTCTGCGAGAGCATCTATGAGGACCTGATGCGCGGCGAGATCGTCACCCTGGAACTGGTGGAGGAGAAAGTCCCCAAGTGAAAAGCGGGCTTGCCCCGCGGCAACCCAGAAGAATAAGAGAGCCGCCAGAGGCGGCTCTCTCTATTTTGTCTGTGGGGCGGCATCCCTCTGCTCGCCGACGGCGAGCAGAAGAGCGCGCAGCTGTTCGACCGGGCTCTGCTTCGGGTCGACCTTGAGCGAGAGATAGGGCTTTTCGCCCGCGCTGTAGAGAAGCCGGCCGCGGTACTGCGCGGCGAGCGCCGCGACCGCGGGCAGAGGGATGTGGGTCGCGTCCACAAGGATGACGCTGCCCTTCTGCGAGATGTCCGCAATGCGCAGATTGGTCGCGAGATTCCGCAGCAGCGAGATGTCGCAGAGGTTGAGCACCGGCTTTGGAATCTCGCCGAAGCGGTCGCAGAACTCGTCGAGTAGGTCGTCGTAGTCCTCCCGGGTCTCGATGGCGGCGATCTTCTTGTACATGTCGATGCGCACCTCGCCGCTGCTGACATACTCCTCGGGGATGTGCGCGTCGATGAAGATGTCGACCGCGCACTCCTCCACCGGCGCGTCGAGAAGCCCCTTCTGCATGCGCACGGCCTCGTCGAGCAGCTTGACATAGAGGTCATAGCCCACCGACTCCATGTGGCCGTGCTGCTGCGCGCCGAGCACATTGCCTGCCCCGCGGATCTCGAGGTCGCGCAGCGCGATCTTGAAGCCCGAGCCGAACTCCGTGAACTCCCGTATGGTCGACAGGCGCTTGGTCGCGTCCTCGCTGAGGGCGCGGCCGCGGCGGTAGGTCAGATAGGCCACCGCCCGCCGGTGGGAGCGCCCCACCCGCCCGCGGATCTGGTAGAGCTGCGCAAGGCCGAGCTTGTCGGCGTCCTCAATGATGAGGGTGTTGGCGTTGGGCACGTCGATGCCGGTCTCGATGATGGTGGTGCAGACGAGCACGTCGATCTCGCCCGCGACCACGTCCCGCCAGATGTCGGAAAGCTCGCTCTCCGACATCTTGCCGTGTGCCACCGCCACCGCGGCGTCGGGCAGCAGCTCCTGGAGCTTTGCCGCCGTGCGCGTGATGGAGTCGACGCGGTTGTGCAGATAGAAGACCTGTCCCCCGCGGCGCAGCTCGCGCCGGATGGCCTCGACGATGACGCCGAGCTCGTGCTCGATGACATAGGTCTGCACCGGAACACGGTCGTGGGGCGGCTCCTCGATGAGCGACATGTCGCGGATGCCCGAGAGGGCCATGTTGAGTGTGCGCGGGATGGGGGTCGCCGTGAGGGTGAGCGCGTCCACGCGCTTGGTCAGCTCCTTGAGGCGCTCCTTGTGGGTCACGCCGAAGCGCTGCTCCTCGTCGATGATGACGAGCCCGAGGTCGCGGAACGTCACGTCCTTTTGAATCAGGCGATGGGTGCCCACCACAATGTCAAGCTCGCCGTTTTGCAGCTTTCGGATGATCTCGCGCTGCTGCTTCGGCGTGCGGAAGCGGCAGAGCACATCCACCCGGATGGGATAGTCCTCAAAGCGCTTTAAAATGGTCTCGTAGTGCTGCCAGGCGAGAATGGTCGTCGGCACGAGAAGCGCCACCTGCTTGCTGTCGTTGACCGCCTTGAACGCGGCGCGCAGCGCGACCTCGGTCTTGCCGAAGCCCACGTCGCCGCAGAGCAGCCGGTCCATCGGCGCGGAGCTCTCCATGTCGGCCTTGATCTCGCGCACACAGCGAAGCTGATCCTCGGTCTCCTCGTAGGGGAAGCGGTCCTCAAACTCCCGCTGCCAGGGCGAGTCGGGCGAGTAGGCGAAGCCCTCGATTCTGCGGCGGATGCTGTAGAGCGAGATGAGCTCCTTTGCCATGTCGGCGACCGCCGCGCGCACGCGGGACTTGGTCTTCTGCCAGTCGCCGCCGCCCATCTTGTTGAGGCGCACCCTGGCCCCGTCGCCCGCCGAGACGTACTTCGACAGCAGATCGAGCTGGTTTGCGGGCACATAGAGAATGTCCTCGCCCGCGTATTTGATTTTGATGTAGTCCTTGGTCACGCCCTCGACGGTGAGCTTGTTGATGCCCATGTACTGGCCGATGCCGTAGCTGACGTGCACGACAAAGTCGCCGATTTTGAGATCGGCGTAGGTGCGGATCTTTTCGCCCATGCGCTTGGTCTGCCGCCGCTTTTTGACGGGCGCGGCCCGGTCGCCGTCGGTGAGCAGCACCGCGCCGCACTCGGCGAGCTCGCACCCCTCGAAGAGCCGCCCGACCACGATGCGGACTGTGCGCTGCGGCAGATCGTCATCCCCCGTGGTCGAGCAGGAGACGTGGTTTCGCGAGAGCAGCTCGAGCAGATTCTCCGCCCGGCGCTCGCCGGGGGTGAACAGAAACACCGTCTGCCCCTGCGAGAGCCGCTCGCGCAGCTCGCCGAGCAGAAGCTCGAGAGAGGTTCCCACCGGCGGAATTGAGCGGCCGGTGTGGGCGAGCAGCGTCTTCGGCGCAATGGTGTAATTCGAGTGAGGCAGCGCATCGAGATAGAGGATGTCCCGCCCGGAGAGAGCGCCCCAGAGCTCAGAGGGCTCGAGGGCGAATTTGGTGTTGTGGCGCGTGAGCGTGCCCTGCTCGAGCAGGACTTTCACATCCTCGTGTAGCAGCGACTGGGCATTTTTGAGCTTGTCGCGCACCGCGCGCTCCTCGCTGACGACGACGAGATACTGCTCCCCGAGGTAATCGAGCAGCGTCGATGGCTCGTCGTACACGAGCGGAAAGTAGCGGTCGGGAAAGGTGAGAAGCCCGCCGTTTTGAAGCTGCTCGCGGTCGGCGAGCATGGTCTCGAGCGCGGTCTTTGACGCCTCGTCCTGCCGGCGGCGCAGCGAGGAGATCACCTTGCCGAGCCGCTCGATGAGCCGCTCGCGAAGCGGCTCGGTGAGCAGATTTTCGCGCGCAGGAGGGATGACGAGCGGCTCGCTTCGGTTCGCGATGCGCCGCTGGGTCACGGGGTCAAACTCGCCCATCGAGTCGATCTCGTCGCCGAAGAACTCGATGCGCACCGGGTTCTGGCAGGTGGGAGGGAACACGTCGAGAATGCCGCCGCGCCGGGCGAACTGGCCCGTGCCCTCGATGAGCTCCGCGCGGCGGTAACCGAGCGCGACCAGTCGCTCAACCACGTCCTCGATCTCGTGGGGCGTGTCGTAGCCGAGCGTGAAGCCGAGCTCATCGAGCAGCCCCCGCCCGAGAGTGAACTGCCCGAGCGCGTCCGGCGTCGTGACGACAGCGCGCACCTGCCCCTGCGCGATGGCCGACAGCGCGCC
Source organism: Feifania hominis (assembly GCF_014384765.1). Classification (NCBI taxonomy): domain Bacteria; kingdom Bacillati; phylum Bacillota; class Clostridia; order Eubacteriales; family Feifaniaceae; genus Feifania; species Feifania hominis. The sequence goes on from NZ_JACRSP010000005.1 coordinate 65,679, forward strand.
AATGCGCTCGTTGCCCCAGTCGTGGCTGAGGCTGTCCACCCTGGCGAAGTTGAAGTCGCGGTAGGGGAACTGGCAGACGCCCTCGCCGAAGAGGGCCGCGAGCTGTTCGGCGGCCTGAGCCGCCTCGCTGTCGCCGGCGGCGAGGTAGAGCAGCGGCCGCCCGAGCCGCACGGACAGCGAAAAGCCGAGGTACAGCTTCTGTACCCCGGTGATGCCGGTCACGGCGACGGGCACGCGCCCCTCGCCGAGCGCGTCACAGATCGCTTCGACGCGCGGCGTTTTGAGATAGGGTTTGTAGGGAGAAATCATAGTGTGTTCCAAAGCGGTGTTTTCGCTTCGCTTTGGGTTCCTTTCCTGTTGGTATGTGCGCCGGGCCCGGTAAAACCGTGACCCGACTTCGCTGAATCGGCGGATTGGTTGATGGGATTTCGCTCCCGGGGAGAGGGGGGGCCTCGCTGTCACTTCGGTGACGGCTGGACGCCGGGGGAGTGCCTACGGGGAGCGGGATATGGCTTTGCTGTCGCTTTGGCGGCGGTCAGACGCCAGGGAAACGGGTGGAGCTTTGCTGTTACTTTGGTGTTGGCAAAGCCTCGGCTATGTGGTGGCGAGGTCTTCGGTTCGCCTAACGGGGAGATGTTACTTTCTCGCGTGAGAAAGTAACCAAAGAACGCAGGGGGGAGGTTCCGATTCCTCCCCCCTTTGAACCCCCTACACAAACGGCCAGTGGGTCAGTGACCCCTGGACCCCGTGGAGCTTTCACTCCCGGGGATGGAGGGGGATGGCTTTGCCGTCGCTTCAATCGTGGCGAAACGTCGGGGATTTACTCATGGGAAGCGAGGTAGGTTTAGCTGCCGCTTCAGCGGCGGCTAAACGCCGCCGGTTTAGCTGTTGTAGCGGTTCATGGCCTCGGCGGGGCTGCCCTCAACGAGCAGCTCGCAGGCGCGCCCCGCACGCTCGAGGGCGTCCTCCCACTGGGGAAAGTCCTCGCGCGCCACCGTGCCGAGCACCCAGTCGGCGAGATCCATCTCCGGGTGCGGGCGGTCGCCCACGCCGATCTTGACCCGCGGAAACTGGTCGCTTCTGATGTGATAGAGAATGGACTTGATGCCGTTGTGGCCGCCGTCGCTGCCGCGCAGGCGCACGCGCAGCCGCCCCGGGGGCAGCGAGATATCGTCAAAGAGCACGATCAGCCGCTCGGGGGGCACCTTGTAGAAGTCGAGCACCTCGCGCAGACACTCGCCGCTGTTGTTCATAAAGGTCTGGGGCTTGACGAGCAGCACCTGCCGCCCCGCGATCTCGCCGCGGCCGAGTAGCCCGCGGAATTTCAGGCGCGTCACGTCGATGCGGTGGCGCGCCGCGAGACGGTCGAGCGCGAGAAAACCCGCGTTGTGGCGGGTGCGCTCGTACTTCGGGCCGGGGTTGCCGAGCCCGGCGATCACCCACTCGACCGCGGACGAATCGGAAAAGGTCTTTTTTCTTCGGGCAAACAGAGCCATACTTCCTCCAAAAACGATGGTCAGAGAGCGTCTCTCTGACCATAGCACACATCCGGTATCAAATAAGGTCGATTATGCAAACAGGGTCGAGACGGGAAGCTCCTCGTAGATGCGCTCGATGGCCTCGGCGAAGACGGGCGCCACCGGCAGAACCGTGATCTTGTCGCAGGCCTTCTCCTCGCCGAGCGGGATGGTGTCGAGCAGCACGAGCTCCTTGATGACGCTGTTCTCGATGCGCTCGATCGCGGGGCCGGAGAGCACGCCGTGGGTCGCGCAGGCATAGACCTCTTTCGCGCCGCCCTTTTCGACGAGGGCGTTGGCGGAGTTGGTGAGGGTGCCGGCGGTGTCGACCATGTCGTCGACGAGAATGACGGTCTTGTCGCGCACGTCGCCGATGATGTTCATGACCTCCGAGACGTTGGCTTTCGGGCGGCGCTTCTCGACAATGGCGAGGGGCAGATCCATCTTCTCGGCAAACTTGCGCGAGCGGGTGACGGCGCCGAGATCCGGGGCGCTGACCACGATGTTCGACAGGTCCTTGCCGAATTTCTTCATGAAGTAGGGCATCAGAATCGGCACGCCCTGCAGATTGTCCACCGGGATGTCAAAGAAGCCCTGAATCTGGGGCGCGTGCAGGTCCATGGTGAGAACCCGGTCGGCCCCCGCCTTGGAGAGGATGTTCGCCACCAGCTTTGCGGAGATCGGGTCGCGGGCCTTGGCCTTGCGGTCCTGGCGCGCGTAGCCGAAGTAGGGGATGACCGCCGTCACGCGGCCCGCCGAGGCGCGCTTGCAGGCGTCGATCATGATGAGAATCTCCATGAGGTTGTTGTTGACCGGCTTGCAGGTGGACTGCACCACGAAGACGTCCGATCCGCGCACCGACTCCTTGATGGAGACGCTGGTCTCGCCGTCCGAGAAGATGCCGACCTCGTTCTCGCCGAGGTCCATGCCGAGCTCGGTGGCAATGTGTTTTGCAAGCTGGGGATGGGCGTTGCCGGTGAAGATTTTGATCTCCTTGCCTCGATTGATCATCTGTTTTTCTCCTCCTGTTTTTTGACCCAGTTTTCTTTGTTGATCTGCCGCGCGCGCGCGATGGCGAGCGCATATTCGGGGACGTCGCCGGTGATGGTCGAGCCGGCGGCGATGTAGGTGTTGTCCGCCACCGTGACCGGGGCGACGAGATTGGTGTTGCAGCCGACGAACACATGGTCGCCGATGGTGGTGCGGTGCTTGGCGCTGCCGTCGTAGTTGACCGTGACCGTGCCGCAGCCGAAGTTGACATGGCCGCCGCAGTCGGTGTCGCCGACGTAGGTCAGATGGGCGACGCTCGTGCGCTCGCCCACGGTGGAATTTTTGATCTCGACAAAGTTGCCGATCTTGACGTTCTGTGCGAGGTGGGAATTCGGCCGCAGCTGGGAGAACGGGCCGATGGTCGTGCCGCTGCCGACGCTGCTCTGCAAAATGTGGCTTGCGTTGACGCGCACCCCGTCGCCGAGGCGCGAATCCACGATGTAGGCGTCCGGTCCGAGCACGCAGTCCTCCCCGATGACGCAGGCGCCCTCGATGACGGTGCCCTTTTTGACAACGGTGTCGCGGCCGATGACCGCGTCGGGCGAGACGCTCACGCCGCTGATGTCCTCAAATTCAACTCCCTCGGCCATGAGCCGGTCGATCACCCGCCGCCGGGCGAGGCCGGTCAGCTCCAGAAGCTGCGCGCGGGTGTTCGCGCCCATGATCTCGGCGGGGTCCTCAACCGTGTAGGCCGACACCCGCCGCCCCGCGGCGCGCAGAAGTCCCACCGCGTCGGTGAGATAGTATTCGTTCTGGCTGTTCTTCGGCTCGATGCGATCAAGCACGTCGAGCAGAGCCGCGGTCTCAAACCAGTAGGCCCCGGCGTTGATCTCGCAGATGGCGAGCTCCTCCGGCGAGGCGTCGCGCTGCTCGACGATCTTCTCCACCGCCCCGTCCGCGCCCTTGACGATGCGGCCGTAGCCGAACGGGTCCGGCAGGCAGGCGGTGAAGAGAGTGGCGGCGCTGCCCGAGCGCAGATGCCCGTCGAGGGCGGCCGAGATCGTGCGGGCCGTCAGCAGCGGGCAGTCGCCCGAGAGAATCAGCGTGTGGGCGCCGCCGTGAGAGCGAAGAAAATCCCGCGCCATCATGATGGCGTGGGCGGTTCCCCTCTGTTCGGGCTGGTCGGCAAAGTGAAGCCCCGCGCCCTCGTAGTGGGCGCGCACGGCCTGCGCCTGGTGGCCGACGACCAGGCAGACCTCGCCTGCGCCCGCCTCGCGGGCGGCGCCGACGACCCAGTCGCACATGGGTCGGCCGAGCACCTTGAGCAGCACTTTCGGGTGTTTGGATTTCATGCGGGTCCCCTGGCCCGCGGCCATGATGACACAGCAGATATTGTCCATGGGAGACGGTCCCCCTTTGTCTGATAGTTGCTCATTTCATACCTATTCAATATTATCTCTGAAACAGACCGGTTTTTCAATAGGCATTTCACAGAAATCTCTCCAACGCCCCAAGCAAGGCGACAAATGATCCCAAGCGAGGTCAGCAACAGGGTCCCCACGGGAACTGTAGTTCGCATGAGTGAGCGTGTAACGCGAACTGGAGCGCCACCGCACATACAAATAAACGGGGTCCCCCGGGAACTATAGTTCCCGGGGGGAAGATTGACAAAAGTGCACAATATTATATAATAAATAGGTCTAATCACAACAAAACGACTGTTATTCGGAGTGAGCGCTATGAAACAGCAGGAAAAACTCGTCAAGGAAATTACGTCCATGGATGTGGACTTTGCCAAATGGTACACCGACGTGGTGCGCAAAGCGGAGCTCGCCGACTACTCTTCGGTGCGCGGGTGCATGGTGGTTCAGCCCTACGGCTGCGCCATCTGGGAGAACATCCGCGACGAGCTTGACCGGCGTTTCAAGGCGCTCGGCCACGAGAACGTCATGATGCCCATGTTCATCCCCGAGAGTCTGCTCCAGGTCGAAAAGGACCATGTCGAGGGCTTTGCGCCCGAGGTCGCCTGGGTCACCCACGGCGGCAGCGAAAAACTCACCGAGCGCCTCTGTGTGCGCCCGACGAGCGAGACTCTCTTCTGCGAACACTACAAAAACATCATCCACTCCTACCGCGACCTGCCCAAGCTCTACAACCAGTGGTGCTCGGTCGTGCGGTGGGAGAAGACCACCCGCCCGTTTCTGCGCACGATGGAGTTCTGGTGGCAGGAGGGCCACACCATGCACGCCACTGCCGAGGAGGCCATCGCCGAGACCGAGCAGATGTTAAATGTCTATGCCGACTTTGTGGAGAACTGCCTCGCGATGCCGGTGGTCAAGGGCCAGAAGACCGAAAAGGAGAAGTTCGCCGGCGCCGAGGCGACCTACACCATCGAGGCGCTCATGCACGACGGCAAGGCGCTGCAGAGCGGCACCTCCCACTACTTCGGCGACGGGTTTGCGCGCGCGTTCGGCATTCAGTTCACCGACCGCGAAAACAAGCTCCAGTATCCCCACCAGACCTCGTGGGGCATGTCCACGCGCATCATCGGCGGCATGATCATGACCCACGGCGACGACAACGGCCTCGTGGTGCCGCCCGCCGTGGCGCCCATTCAGGCGGTCATCATCCCCATCGCGGCCCACAAGGGCGGCGTGCTCGAGGTGGCCGCGCGCCTGCGCGACGAGCTCGCCGCGGCGGGCGTGCGCGTCAAGGTCGACGACAGCGACAACAGCCCCGGCTGGAAGTTCGCCGAATATGAGATGAAAGGCGTGCCGCTGCGCATCGAGATCGGCCCGCGCGACATTGAGAGCGGCAACTGCGTGGTGGTCGCGCGCGACAACCGCGAAAAGACCGTGGTGGCGCTCGCCGAGCTCGCCGGGCGCATGCCCGCGCTCTTACAGGGCGTGCACGACCGGCTCTTCCAGCGCGCGCTCGAGAACCGCGAGCGGCGCACATTCACCGCTCTCACCCTCGACGAGCTCATTGACATTGCAAACCGCGAGAGCGGCTACATCAAGGCCATGTGGTGCGGCGACGAGGCCTGCGAGCTCGCTCTCAAGGACAGGGCCGGCGTGACCTCGCGCTGCATGCCCTTTGAGCAGGAACACCTCTCGGACACCTGCGTCGTCTGCGGCAAAAAGGCGAAGAGCATGGTCTACTGGGGCAAGGCGTACTAAAAATCAGAGCTTCTTGGCGAAACCTGATTTTGGAGGATGACTATGAAAAAATACCGTGGCTCGATCGGTTGGCTCGCCGTGGCGTTTCTCGCGCTCGTCGGGTGTGCGCTGAGCTTTAACATGTGGCTTCAAACCAAGGATCTCATCGGTGTGCTCTACCTGATGTTCGGGCTGATGCTCGCCATCGAGATGGGGCTGCGCTACTTCAAATACGCGACCATCGACTTTGACAACAAGGTCATCATGATGTCCAAGGGTGTCTTCATGAAGGGCTTCGGTGTGTCCTACAAGAATGTCCGCAACATTGTCGAGTGGACCGATGAGAAAGGCAAAGTCAAGGATCTCGAGATTCTGCGCGTCAACGGCTCGAGCTACCACGTCTACCCCTATCTGCTGCGCCGGGGCGACTACGCCGATTTCAAGGCTGAGCTTGACAAGCTCTTTCCGACCTCGACGCGCGTGCGCCCGCCGCGCGAGGGCGGCCTCTTCGGCAAGCGCCGCGAGGACTAGTTCTGGGGGCAAAAAAGCCCCGTACCACAAGATGTTGAGCCCCTTTTCACCACCAAAAAAAGTCCGGCCCAAAATGCAAAAAAACCTTGCATTTGGCCGGACTTTGTTGTATTCTATTGTAGCATGATTAGGTCTGCGATGACGCGGGAGGTTGCCACGCAAGTGGGTTTTTCCGCTGAGTATGTCCGGGAATCGGGCGACGACATAGCAGCATTCGAGGCTTCCCCGTGAAGCCAAATCGTGATGCGACCGCTCCATGGCGGCAATGTGCTTGCGGCACACGATGAGCATGGAGACCGGGATAAGTATGTCCGAATTAACTGCCGCAGTTTAATTCGGTTTTTTTATGTCACGAGAAGAAACACACGGAACAGTGTAAACAAATTGCTAGTCGCCATCTAAAATCACCACAAATTCATTTTAGGAGGCAAAAAAATGGCTGTCAAAGAGAAAATCCGCATCCGGCTCAAATCCTACGACCACAACCTGATCGACCAGTCGGCCGAGAAGATCGTGGAGACCGCGAAGAGAAACGGCGCCGCCGTGTCCGGTCCCATCCCGCTGCCCACCAAGAAAGAGATCGTCACCATCCTGCGCGCGGTCCACAAGTACAAAGACTCCCGCGAGCAGTTCGAGATGAGAACCCACAAGCGCCTGATCGACATTCTCAAGCCCTCGCCGAAGTGCGTCGAAGCCCTCATGGGCATGGAGCTGCCGGCCGGCGTCGAGATCGAGATCAAACTGTAAGCACACCCACCGCCACAGACGGTTTACAGCCCGCGAAACGCGGGCGGGTCATGTTGGGAGCGGCTGCTCTCAACCAATAACCATAGGAGGTAACAACAATGGAAAAAGGCATTATCGCGAAGAAGCTCGGCATGACTCAGATCTTTGATGCCGACAGAAAGCTCATCCCCGTCACGGTTCTCGAAGCGGGCCCCTGCGTCGTCGTCCAGAAGAAGACGGTCGAGGCCGACGGCTACGACGCCGTTCAGCTCGGCTATGAGGACATTCCCGAGCGCAAGGTCAACAAGCCCATGAAGGGCCACTTCGACAAGGGCGGCGCGCCCTACAAAAAGGTGCTCGGCGAGTTCCAGCTCGACAACACCGCGGAACTCAATGTGGGCGACGTGATCACCGTTGAGAAGTTCGCCGAGGGCGACCGCATCGACGTCACGGGCATTTCCAAAGGTAAGGGCTACGCCGGTACGATCAAGCGCTACGGCCACGGCAGAACCCCGACGTCCCACGGCGGCGGCCCTGTCCACCGCCACGCCGGCTCCAACGGCTCCGCGACCGACCCGTCGCGCGTCATGCCGGGCAAGAAACTGCCGGGCCACATGGGCGCCGAGCAGGTGACCATCCAGAACCTCGATGTCGTCAAGGTTGACGCCGAGAACAACCTGCTGGTTGTCAAGGGCGCGATCCCGGGCCCCAAGGGCGGCGTCATCATGGTCAAGACCAGCGTGAAAGCGTAAGGGCTTTTGGAAAGGAGGAAATGAAATGGCTAACGTGAAAGTTTATGATATGGCCGGCAAGGAAGTCGGAAGCATGGAGCTGTCCGACAGCGTGTTCGGCGTAGAAGTCAACAAGACCGTTCTCCACCAGGCGGTCGTCGCGTATCTCGCGAACCAGAGACAGGGCACCCAGAGCGCGCTGACCCGCGCCGAGGTCTCCGGCGGCGGCGCCAAACCCTGGCGCCAGAAAGGCACCGGCCGCGCCCGCCAGGGCTCGACCCGCGCGCCCCAGTGGACCCACGGCGGCGTCGCCTTTGCCCCGAAGCCCCGCTGCTACCGCGTGGTGCTCAACAAGAAAGTCAAGCGCCTGGCTCTGAAGTCGGCGCTGAGCTCCAAGGTGGTCGACAACAGCCTGTTCGTTCTGAACAGCGCCGAGCTCGACGCCATCAAGACCAAAAAGGTGGTCTCGCTGCTCGAGGGCCTGGGCCTGGGCGGACAGAAGACCCTGATCGTCACAAACGGAGTCAACCGCAACCTGGTGCTCTCGGCGAGAAATCTGCCGGGCGTCAAGACCGCGGTTGTGGAAAACCTCAACGTGTACGACATCCTCAAGTACGATAACTTCGTCGTCGTGCAGGATGCGGCACAGAAAATCGAGGAGGTGTACGCGTAATGAAAACCGCCTACGATATCATTCTCAAACCGGTCATCACCGAGAAGAGCATGCAGGGCGTGGCCGAGAAAGTCTACACATTCAAGGTTCACCCCGATTCCAATAAGACCGAGATCAAAGCCGCAGTCGAAGAGATCTTCAAGGTGAAGGTTGACGCTGTCAACACCATCACCATGAAGGGCAAGATGAAGCGCCTCGGCGTCCACCTCGGCAGACGCGCCGGCTACAAAAAAGCCATCGTCAAGCTGAGTGCAGACTCCAAGCCCATCGAGTTCTTCGAGGGCATGATGTAATCGAAAAGGAGGAACGAAAATGGCTATCAAAAAATTCAAACCCACCACTCCTGCCCGTCGATTTATGTCAGTGCCGACTTTCGAGGAGCTCTCCAAAGTCAAGCCTGAGAGAAGCCTGCTGGCGCCTCTGAGCAACAAGGCCGGCAGAAACAGCTACGGCAGGATCACCGTGCGCCACCAGGGCGGCGGCAACCGCAGAAAATACCGCATCATCGACTTCAAGCGCGACAAGATGGAGATGCCGGCGACGGTCATGACCCTCGAGTACGATCCGAACCGCTCGGCCTACATCGCCCTTGTGCAGTATGAGGACGGCGAGAAGAGATACATCATCGCGCCCCAGGGCCTCAAGGTCGGCGACAAGATCGTCTCGAGCGCCGCGGCCGACATCAAGCCGGGCAACGCTCTGCCCATCGGCAGCATCCCGGTCGGCACCATCATCCACAACATCGAGCTCTACCCCGGCAAGGGCGCGCAGCTCGTGCGCTCGGCCGGCAACAGCGCTCAGCTCATGGCCAAAGAGGGCGACTACGCCCAGGTTCGTCTGCCGTCGGGCGAGGTTCGCCTGATCCGCCTGAACTGCAAGGCCACCATCGGCCAGGTCGGCAACATCGACCACGAGAACGTCTCCATCGGCAAGGCCGGCCGCAAGCGCCACATGGGCTGGCGTCCGACCGTGCGCGGTTCCGTTATGAACCCCTGCGACCATCCGCACGGCGGTGGTGAGGGCAAGTCTCCTGTGGGTCAGCCTTCTCCGATGACTCCTTGGGGCAAGCCGGCTCTTGGTTACAAGACCCGCTCCAAGAAGAACCGTACCGACAAGTTCATCGTGAAGAGAAGAAACGGGAAATAACCCACACTTGAAAGGAGGAACCGACTAAATGAGCAGAAGCATTAAGAAAGGCCCGTACGTAGAGGCCGCTTTGTTGAAGAGAGTACAGGAGCTGAACAAGACCGGCGAGAAGCGCGTGCTGAAGACCTGGTCGCGCGCGTCCACCATCTTCCCGGATTTCGTTGGCCACACCATCGCCGTGCACGACGGCAGAAAGCACGTGCCGGTCTACATCCAGGAGGACATGGTCGGCCACAAGCTCGGTGAGTTTGCTCCGACGCGCCTGTTCCGCGGGCACTCCGGTTCAAAAACGAGCAACGCGAAATAATTTCGAGCCTTGAAAGGAGGATGTCACCATGGAAGCGAGAGCTATTGTTAAACATGCACGCATCGCGCCGCGCAAGGTCAAAGTTGTTCTGGACCTGATTCGCAACAAGCCCTATGATGTGGCGATGGCGACCGTCAAGCACACACCGAAGGGAGCCAGCGAATACCTTGAGAAGCTTCTCAAGAGCGCCTGCGCAAATGCTGAGAACAACCACCATATGGACAGGGATAAACTGTATGTCGCAGAGGCGTTTGTCTGCCCGGGCCCGGTTATGAAACGAGTCATGCCGCGCGCGCAGGGAAGAGCGTTCCGCATTTTGAAGAGGACTTCCCACATCACCGTTGTCCTCAAAGAGAAAGAATAATCGGGTAAGGAGGTAGCATATGGGTCAGAAAGTAAATCCGCACGGCTTGCGTGTCGGTGTGATCAAAGACTGGGACTCCCGCTGGTTTGTCAAAGACGCCGTGTTCGGCGACACGCTGGTTGAGGATGCCAAGATCAGAAAATATCTCAAGAAAAACCACTACGACGCCGGAATTCCCCGCATCGAGATCGAGCGGGACAATTCCAAGGTCAAGGTGTTCATCCACTGTGCAAAACCCGGCCTGATCATCGGCAAGGGCGGCGCTGAGATCGAGAAGATCCGCCAGAGCCTTGAGAAGATGATCGGCAAAACCGTTCTCGTCAACATTGTTGAGGTGAAGGTCCCCGACCTGAACGCCACACTCGTCGCCGAGAACATTGCCGCGCAGCTCGAGAAGAGAATCTCGTTCCGCCGCGCGATGAAGCAGTCCATCGGCCGCACCATGAGACTGGGCGCCAAGGGCATCAAAATTCAAGTTTCCGGCCGTCTCGGCGGCGCCGAGATCGCCCGCACCGAGCACTACCACGAGGGCACCATTCCGCTGCAGACCCTCCGGGCCGACATCGACTACGGCTTTGCCGAGGCGAACACCACCTACGGCAGAATCGGCGTGAAGGTCTGGATCTACAGAGGCGAAGTCCTTCCGGCAGTCAAGAGACAGGTGAGTTCGGAAGGAGGCAAAAAGTAATGTTAATTCCGAAGAGAGTCAAATACAGAAGAGTCCAGCGCGGCAGAATGAAAGGCGTCGCGACCCGCGGCACCAAGATCGCCTACGGCGATTACGCGCTGGCAGCCACCGAGCCCTGCTGGATCACCGGCAACCAGATTGAGGCGGCCCGTGTCGCGCTGACGCGTTACACCAAGAGAGGCGGCCAGGTCTGGATCAAGATTTTCCCCGACAAACCGGTCACCGAGAAGCCGGCCGAGACCCGAATGGGTTCCGGTAAAGGCTCGCCGGAGTACTGGGTCGCCGTGGTCAAACCCGGCAGAATCCTCTTTGAAATCGGCGGCGTTTCCGAGGAGATCGCCCGCGAGGCCATGCGTCTCGCAGCGCACAAGCTGCCCTGCAAGTGCAAGTTTATCTCCAGGGAAATGCAGAATGGAACGGGTGGTGAGAGCTAATGACTATGAAAGAAATCAGGGAGCTTTCTCCCGCTGAACTGAGCGCAAAGCTCAAAGATCTCAAAAGCGAGCTGATGAACCTGAGATTTCAACATGCCGTCAACCAGCTTGAGAACCCTCAGAAAATGGTGGAGGTCAAAAAATCCATCGCTCGCGTACTGACAGTTCTCAAGGAAAAAGAGTCGAAGTAACGGCGTATTGAAAAGGAGGAAAATTCATGAGCGAGAGAGCGTTTCGCAAGACCAGAGTGGGTAAGGTCGTCAGCGATAAGATGGACAAGACCATCGTCGTCGCCATCGAGGACCGCGTCGCCCACCCTCTGTATAAAAAGATCATCAAGACAACCTACAAGCTGAAAGCGCACGACGAGAACAACGAGTGCAAAGTCGGCGACCGGGTTGCCGTTATGGAGACCAGACCGCTGTCCAAGGACAAGAGATGGCGGCTTACCAAAATCATCGAGAGGGCGAAATAAGCTGCGTTCGCCTCGATTTACCTGAGAAGGAGGAACCACCATGATTCAAATGCAAACTCTCCTCAAGGTTGCCGACAACACGGGCGCGAAAGAGCTCATGTGCATTCGCGTGCTCGGCGGCACCGGCAGGAAATATGCGAATATCGGTGATGTCGTTGTAGCCTCTGTCAAGAAAGCTGCGCCCGGCGGCACAGCGAAAAAGGGTGAGGTTGTCAAAGCGGTCATTGTCCGCTCGGTCAAGGGCAAGCGCCGCCCGGACGGCTCCTACATCCGCTTCGACGAGAACGCAGCGGTCATCATCAGAGACGATAAAAACCCCAGAGGTACCCGTATCTTTGGACCGGTCGCAAGAGAGCTGCGTGACAAGGACTATATGAAGATCCTGTCCCTTGCGCCGGAAGTCCTTTGACAGGAGGGGTAAAAGATGAACAAATTACATGTCAAAAAGGGAGACACCGCCTACGTGATCTCCGGCAAAGACAAGGGTAAAAAGGGCAAGGTCATCGAGGTCTCGCCGAGCGAGAGCAAGGTCATCCTCGAGGGCATCAACATTGTCACCAAGCACGTCAAGCCCCGCCGTCAGGGCGAGGCCGGCGGCATCATCAAAGCCGAGGGCGCCATGTACGCCTCCAAGGTTATGCTCTACTGCCCGAAGTGCAACAAGCCCACGAGAATTTCGATGAAGATTCTCGACGGCGGCAACAAAGTTCGCGTGTGCAAGCACTGCGGCGCTGAGCTGTAAGGGAGGGTAACAGATGGCTCGTTTAAAAGATATGTACAAGGCCGAGGTCGTCCCGGCCCTGATGAAGAAATTTGAGTACACCTCTGTCATGCAGGTCCCGAAGCTCGACAAGATCATCATCAACGTCGGCTGCGGCGACGCCAAGGACAACGGCAAGGTCATTGACACGGTCGTCTCCGAGATCGCCATGATCACCGGCCAGCAGCCGGTCGTCACCCGGGCGAGAAAGTCGGTGGCGAACTTCAAGCTGCGCGAGGGCATGCCCATCGGCGTCAAGGTGACGCTGCGCAGTGAGAAGATGTACGAATTCCTCGACAGGCTCTTCAACGTTGCGCTGCCGCGCGTTCGTGACTTCCGCGGCATCAACCCCAACTCCTTTGACGGCCGCGGCAACTATGCCCTGGGCATCAGAGAACAGCTGATTTTCCCCGAGATCGAGTACGACAAAATCGACAAGATCCGCGGGATGGACATCGTTTTCGTCACAACGGCAAACACCGATGAGGAAGCGCGCGAGCTGCTCAGCCTGATGGGCGCTCCGTTCGCTAAAGCATAAAGGAGGGATAGAACATGGCAAAGACTTCGATGAAACTCAAACAGCAGAGAACCCCGAAGTTCTCCACGCGCCACTACAACCGCTGCAAAATCTGCGGCCGGCCCCATGCCTATCTCCGCAAGTACGGCGTCTGCCGTATCTGCTTTAGGGAGCTCGCCTACAAAGGCCAGATTCCAGGCGTGAAAAAAGCCAGCTGGTAATAAACACCCAAAGGAGGTAAGAGCAAATGCAAATCACAGATCCGATCGCTGATATGCTGACCCGCATCCGCAATGCGAACTCAGCCAAGCATGATACGGTAGAAGTCCCTTCTTCCAACATGAAGAAGTCGATTGCAGAGATATTGCAGACAGAGGGCTACATCAAAAACTACCAGGTGATGGAAGACGACAAGCAGGGCATGATCAAGATCACGCTCAAGTACGGTCCGAACAAATCCTCCGTCATCACGGGGCTGCGCCGAGTCTCGAAACCCGGCCTTCGCATCTATTCCAACTGCGAGGATATGCCGCGCGTCATGAGAGGGCTCGGTATCGCCATCATCTCCACAAGTAAGGGCGTCATGACTGACAAGAAAGCTCGCGAGCTCAACGTCGGCGGCGAGGTCCTTGCGTTTGTGTGGTAAATCATAGGAGGTGCAAACAATGTCCCGTATCGGTCGCAAACCAATTGAGATACCCGCAGGCGTAGAAGTCAAAATCGGCGACGGCAACCACGTCACCGTCAAGGGCCCCAAAGGTACGCTCGAACAGAACCTGCACAGCGATATGGTGCTGAAAGTGGAGGGCAACGTCGTCACCGTCGAGCGCCCCTCTGAGGATAAAGAGCACAAGGCGCTTCACGGCCTGACGAGAACGCTTCTGGCCAACATGGTCGAGGGCGTGACAAACGGCTTCTCGAAAGAGCTCGAGGTCAACGGCGTCGGCTACCGTGTGCAGAAGCAGGGCAAACAGCTCGTGATGAACCTGGGCTATTCGCACCAGGTCGTCATGGAGGAGATCCCGGGCATCACCATCGATGTGCCGAATCCGAATAAGATCGTCATCTCCGGCCCCGACAAGCAGGCCGTCGGCCAGTTTGCCGCGGAAGTCCGCGAGAAGAGACCGCCGGAGCCCTATAAGGGCAAGGGCATCAAGTACGCTACCGAGGTTGTCCGCCGCAAGGAAGGCAAGGCAGGTAAGGGTGCTAAGAAGTAAGAAAGGAGAGAAGATTCATGGTCAGTAAAGTCGATTCAAACAAAGCCAGAGCGAAACGGCACAAGAGAGTCCGCAACAAGATCAGCGGCACCGCCTCGACTCCGAGACTCTGTGTGTACCGTTCTCTTTCCAATATCTACGCTCAGATCATTGACGACACAAAAGGCGTGACTTTGGCTTCTGCCTCCACTTTAGATAAGGACATCGACGGCTACGGCGGCAACAAGGACGCGGCGAAAAAGGTCGGTCTGGCAATCGCCAAGGCAGCTCAGGAAAAGGGCATCGAATCGGTCGTGTTCGACCGCGGCGGCTACCTCTACCACGGGCGTGTCAAAGAAGTCGCCGAGGGGGCCCGCGAGGGCGGCCTCAAATTCTAAGGGAGGATATGAGAATGCAAAGAATTGATCCGTCAACAATGGACTTAAAAGAAAAAGTCGTTGCGATTAACCGCGTCTCCAAAACCGTCAAAGGCGGCCGTATCTTCAAGTTTGCCGCCCTGGTTGTGGTCGGCGACGGCAATGGTCATGTTGGCTGCGGCCTGGGCAAAGCTTCCGAGGTTCCGGACGCGATCCGCAAGGGCATTGAGGACGCGAAGAAGAACATCGTAAAAGTCGCTTTGAAAGGCACGTCCATCCCCCACGAGATCATCGGCAGCTTCGGCGCCGGCCGCGTGCTTTTGAAACCGGCTCCTACCGGTACCGGCGTTATCGCCGGCGGCCCTGCCCGCGCCGTCATCGAGATGGCCGGCATCCGCGACATCCGTACCAAGTGCCTGCGCTCGAACAACCCGCGCAACGTCGTCAACGCCACGCTCGAGGGCCTCAAGGCTCTGAGAAACGCAGACGAGGTCGCCAAGATCCGCGGCATTTCCCTGTCGGAGATCACCTCCGCCAAGGCCGCAGCGCCTGAAACCGAGACCGCTGCGGTATCCGAATAAGGAGGGCTTAACACATGGCTGCAAAAAAAGACACCGAGAAGATGGTCACGATCAAGCTCGTCAAGTCTCTCGCCGGCCGGCATAAAAAGCACATTGCCACCGCGAACTCGCTGGGCCTGAGAAAGATCGGCGACACCGTCTCTCAGCCGAGCAACGCTCAGACCACCGGTAAAATCAACCAGATTTCCTACCTGGTGGAAGTCACAGAAGGTTAATCACTGATAAGGAGGTGCAACGAATGAAACTGCACGAACTTTCTCCTGCTGAAGGTTCCGTCAAGCACGCCTACAGAAAGGGCAGAGGCGCGGGCTCCGGCAACGGAAAGACCGGCGGCCGCGGCCACAAGGGCCAGAAAGCCCGCTCGGGCGGCGGCGTTCGCCCCGGTTTCGAGGGCGGCCAGATGCCGCTGCAGAGACGTCTGCCGAAGAGAGGCTTCAACAATATCTTTGCCACCCGCTACGCCATCGTCAACGTCAGCGACCTCAATGTCTTTGAGGACGGCGCCACCGTCTCCCTCGAGGAGCTGAGCGCAAAGGGTCTGGTCAAAAAGGCCTACGACGGCGTCAAGATCCTCGGAAACGGCGACATCCAGAAGAAGCTGACCGTAAAGGCGGCGAAATTCTCGAACTCTGCCAAAGAGAAGATTGAGGCTGCCGGCGGAAAGACCGAGGTACTGTAACATGGTTGAGACGATTAGAAACGCCTGGAAAATCAAAGAGTTAAGAAACAAAATTCTGTTCACGCTGATGATCATTGTTGTGTTTCGAGTGGGCTGCGCGATCCCAGTGCCGTTTTTGAATCCGGCCGCCATTCAGGCCTTTCTGCAGGCCAACTCCGACACGATCTTCGGCTACTTCGACATGCTGACCGGCGGCGCGTTTGCCCAGGCGACCCTGTTCGCCATGTCCATCACGCCGTACATCAACGCGTCGATCATCATCCAGCTGCTGACCGTTGCCATTCCCGCTCTTGAGCGCATGTCCAAGGACGGCGACGAGGGCAGAAAGAAACTCACCCGCATCACCCGCTACGTCACCATCGCGCTCGGCATGGTGCAGGGCTTCGGCTACTACGCCGTGCTCAACAGCTACGGCGCCGTGTCCGAGAAGGGCTTTTTCCCGGGCCTTGTGATCGTGGCGACCTTCACCGCCGGTACGGCGCTGCTGATGTGGCTCGCCGACCAGGTCAACGACAAGGGCATCGGCAACGGCATCTCGATCATCCTGTTTGCCGGTATCATCGCGCGGGCCATCCCGTCGATTCAGAGCCTGATCGCCTATATGCAGGTGGGCACGCTCAACATCATCGGCGTGATTGCGCTGCTCGTCGGCGCGCTCGCGATCGTCGCGTTCGTGGTGTGGATCACCAACGCCGAGCGCCGCATCCCGATCCAGTACGCAAAGCGCGTCGTGGGCCGCAAGATGTACGGCGGCCAGAGCTCACATCTGCCGATCAAGGTCAACATGACCGGCGTTCTGCCGATCATCTTCGCCTCGGCGATTGTTTCTCTGCCGGCGACCATCGTGGCGTTTTTGCCGAACAAGCCGACCACCGGCTTCTGGGCAGGCTTTTTGAACATGTTCTCGACAAGCTCGCCCGTCTACGCAGCGCTCTACTTCATTCTGATCATCCTGTTCAGCTACTTCTATGTGGCGATTCAGTTCAACCCCGTCGAGATGTCCAACAACATCAAGAAGAACGGCGGCTTCATCCCGGGCATCCGTCCCGGCAAGCCCACGAGCGACTTCATTGCGAAAGTCACCTCGAAGATCACGCTGTTCGGCGCGCTGTTTCTGGCCATCATCGCCGCGATTCCGATCATCCTGACGAACTTCACGAGCATCAACCTGTCCTTCAGCGGCACGTCGGTTCTGATTCTGGTCGGCGTCGCGTTGGAAACCGTCAAACAGATGGAATCCCAGATGCTGATGAGACACTACAAGGGCTTCCTTGAATAATCGGGAGGATCGATCTGTGAAACTGATATTACTCGGAGCCCCGGGCGCCGGCAAAGGCACCCAGGCGGAAATCATCTCGGAGAACTACCACATCCCATCCATCTCGACCGGCAACATTCTGCGCGCGGCCATTGCCGAGGGCAGCGAGCTGGGCCTTGAGGCCAAGAAGTTCATGGACCAGGGCGCGCTCGTGCCGGACGAGGTCGTGGTAAATCTGATCAAGCAGAGACTGTCTCAGTCTGACTGTGCAAACGGCTTCATTCTCGACGGATTCCCGCGCACCCCGGCCCAGGCCGAGACCCTTGAGAAAATGGGGGTCTCGATCGACGCCGTGGTGAGCATCGAGGTGCCGGATGAGGCCATCATCGAGCGCATGGGCGGGCGGCGCTGCTGCGAGAGCTGCGGCGCGAGCTACCACGTCAAGTACAACCCGTCCGAGCGGGGCGAGCTGTGCGAAAAGTGCGGCGGGAAGCTTGTCATCCGCGCGGATGACAACCCCGAGACCGTCAAGAAGCGCCTTGATGTGTTCCACAGCCAGACCGAGGAGCTCAAGGAGTACTACCACTCCAAGGGGCTGCTCAAGATCGTGATCGGCCAGGAGGAAGTCGCCGACACGACCGCGGAGATGTCCAAGGTGCTGGAGAGCCTGAAAAACGTATGATACTGCTAAAGTCAAACGAAGAGATCGAAGCGATGCGGCGCGCAGGGCACATTGCCGCGGGCGCGCTCAAGCTGGCGGGCGAGGCCATCGCCCCCGGCGTGACCACCTGGGAGATTGACCGGCTCGTGCACGACTTCATTGTGAAGTCGGGCGCGGTGCCGTCCTTTCTCCACTACGGCGGCTTCCCGGCGAGCGCCTGCATCTCGGTCGACAGCGAAGTCATCCACGGCATTCCGTCAAAGAGCCGCGTGCTCGCCGAGGGGAGCATTGTCAGTGTGGACGTCGGGGCCCTCATCGGGGGCTACCACGGCGACTGCGCGAACACGTTCCCGGTGGGACGCATCAGCGACGACGCGCAGCGCCTGATCGATGCGACGCGCCAGAGCTTCTTTGAGGCGATGAAAGTCGCGCGCCCGGGCGGGCGCATCGGCGACATCGGCCACGCTGTGCAGAGCTATGTCGAGCCGCTCGGCTACGGCGTCGTGACCGAATACGTCGGCCACGGTGTGGGCCAGGCGCTCCACGAGGACCCGGAGGTGCCGAACTATGGCCGCCCGGGCCACGGCATCCGCCTGCAGCGCGACATGACCATCGCGGTCGAACCCATGATCAACGCCGGCACACCGAATGTCCGCCGTCTTCGCGACGGGTGGACGGTCGTGACCGCCGACGGCGCGCTCTCCGCGCACTATGAAAACACCATTGCCATCACAGACGGTGAGCCGATTCTGCTCACCGTGGCCTGAGGCTGGGGGTGTTCGATTGGAAATCAAGAAGTCTTCGGTCGTGATGTCGACCTCGGGCAGAGACAAGGGGAACCTCTTCCTCGTTCTGGAGACGGACGACAACTTCGTCTATCTCGTGGACGGGAGAGTGCGGCGCTATGAAAAGCCCAAGCGCAAAAACCGCCGCCACCTCGCTCTCTACGCCCCGGGGGGCCATCCGATCTGCGAGAAGATCCTCGCGGGCGAACGGCTGACGAATCCCGAGATTCGCCGGGCGCTCGCCGAGATCTGCGACAGCCAACACGAGGAGGGATAGCTTTGGCGAAAGATGATGTATTCGAGCTGGAGGGTATCGTCACAGAGGCGCTGCCCAACGCGACCTTCCGGGTCAAACTGGAAAACGGACTGATTATTCTTGCCCACATCTCGGGCAAGCTGAGAATGAACTTTATAAGAATACTACCCGGTGACAAAGTGACCGTTGAGATCTCGACCTACGATCCCACTCAGGGGAGAATTACCTGGAGAGGGAAGTAAACCAGGTAATATTCGTATAAAGATTCCATGAGCGCGCAGGCCTGCGCGCTCCCCCGGCGCCGACCCGTGCAGACGGCGGGGGAGCACTCATCGTCAGTGACACGGAGAAATGGAGTGAACCCAAATGAAAGTCAGACCCAGTGTCAAACCGATCTGCGAGAAGTGCAAGATCATCAAGAGAAAAGGCAAAGTCATGGTCATTTGCGAGAATCCCAAACACAAACAGAAACAGGGCTGAATCCGGCCCTTTCATCCAACTAGGAGGTGCAAGTATAAATGGCAAGAATTGCTGGCGTCGACCTTCCCCGCGAGAAGAGAGTCGAGATTGGCCTTTGCTACATCTATGGCATCGGCAGACAGCGTGCAAACGAGATTTTGGAAAAGACTGGCGTCAACCCTGACATCCGCGTCAAGGATCTCAGCGAGGACGATATTGCGAAGCTGCGCGACTGCATCGACAAGGACTACACCGTCGAGGGCGACCTGCGCCGTGAGCGCGCGCTCGACATCAAGCGTCTGACCGAGATCGGCTGCTACCGCGGCATCCGCCACAGAAAGGGCCTGCCGGTGCGCGGCCAGAGAACCAAGACAAATGCCAGAACCCGCAAAGGCCCGAAGAAGACCATTGCGAACAAGAAGAAGTAAGGAGGGCGAATCATGGCTAAAGTAACAGCGAAGAGGGGCACGACCCGCCGCCGCCGCGAGAGAAAGAACATTGAGCGCGGCGCCGCGCACATCGCATCCACATTCAACAACACCATCGTCACGATCACTGACGTCAACGGAAACGCTCTCTCCTGGGCGAGCTCCGGCGGCCTCGGCTTCCGCGGCTCGAGAAAGTCCACGCCGTTTGCGGCGCAGACCGCGGCCGAGACGGCGGCGAAAGCTGCGATGGAGCACGGTCTCAAGTCGGTCGAGGTCTATGTCAAGGGCCCGGGCGCCGGCCGTGAGGCTGCCATCCGTGCGCTGCAGACCGCGGGTCTCGAAGTGAACATGATCAAAGATGTCACGCCGATCCCCCACAACGGATGCAGACCGCCTAAGAGAAGAAGAGTATAACGGAGAAGGAGGACACGTTTCATGGCTAAAAACACGCAGCCGATTCTCAAGAGATGCAAGACACTTGGCATTTCTCCTGCTGTGATGGGAATCTCGAAGAGCTCCAACCGCAACCAGAAGCAGAACATGAGAAGAAAACAGAGTGAGTACGGCCTGCAGCTTCAGGAGAAGCAGAAGGTCAAATTCATCTACGGTGTTCTGGAAAACCAGTTCCATAAATATTATGAAAAAGCCGCCAAGTCGCAGGGTGTCACCGGTGAGGTGCTTCTGCAGCTGCTCGAGCGCCGGCTCGACAACGTGGTGTTCCGTCTCGGCTATGCCAACACCCGCCGTGAGGCCCGCCAGCTCGTCAACCACGGCCACTTCACCGTGAACGGTCAGAAGGTCAACATCCCCTCGTTTCTGGTGGATGCGGGCGACGTGATCGCGATCAAGGAGAAGAGCCGCCAGAGCGAGAAATTCAAAGAGGTCGTCGAGGCGAACGCCACCCGCGTGACGCCGAAATGGCTTGACAAGGATAAGGACTCTTTCAGCGGTAAGGTCGTCAATCTGCCCGAGCGGGGCGATATCGACTTTGAGGTCGCGGAGCACCTGATCGTTGAGTTGTATTCCAAGTAATCATACTCACCACCCTCAACGCCATCACCATTTTGCGGCGGCTACCGCCATTTATAAGGAGGGTCTTGAATGATCGAAATCGAAAAGCCCAAACTTGAAATTTTGGAGCTGAGCGACGACGGTTCCTACGGCAAATTTGTCGTGGAGCCGCTTGAGAGAAGCTACGGCACAACCCTCGGCAACTCGCTGCGCAGAATTCTTCTGTCGTCGCTGCCGGGCTACGCCGCGACTTCCATCAAGATCGACGGAGTGCAGCACGAGTTCTCCACCGTCCCCGGTGTCAAGGAGGATGTGACGGAGCTCGTCTTAAACATCAAGGAGCTCATCTGCAAGGTCCACTCGGACAGCCCGAAGGTCATCTACATTGACGCCCAGGGCGAGTGTGAAGTGACCGCAGGCGACATCATCACCGACGCGGACGTCGAGATTCTCAATCCCGACCTGCACATTGCGAGCCTGTCCGCCGACGCGAAGCTCTACATGGAGATCACCGTCGGCCGTGGGCGGGGCTACGTCTCGTCCGAGCGCAACAAGCAGCTTTTGCAGCCCGTGATCGGCATCATCCCGATCGATTCGATCTACGCGCCGGTGACCAAAGTCAACTACACGGTCGAAAACACCCGCATCGGCCATGTGACCGACTATGACAAACTCACCATCGAGGTCTGGACCAACCGCACCATTGCGGCGAAAGAGGCCCTCTCCCTCGGGGCGAAGATCATGAGCGAACACCTCAATCTCTTCATCGACCTGTCCGACGAGGCCAAGAACGTCGAGGTCATGATCGAGAAAGAGGAGACGAGAAAAGAAAAGGTTCTTGAGATGACCATTGAGGAGCTCGACCTGTCCGTGCGGTCGTTCAACTGCCTCAAGCGCGCCGGGATCAACACGGTCGAAGACATCATCGAGCGCACCGAAGAGGACATGATGAAAGTGCGCAATCTCGGCCGCAAGTCCCTGGAGGAGGTCATTCAGAAGCTCGAGAGCCTCGGACTGTACCTCAAAAAAGAAGAGGACTAACCTGTAATTTGCAAAGGAGGTATCGCATATGCCCGGAACCCGTAAACTCGGTCGGCCGACCGATCACAGAAAAGCTATGCTCAGGGCGATGGTCACCTTCCTTCTCGAGAACGGCAAGATCGAGACAACCGTGACGAGAGCTAAGGAAGTCAGCGCGATTGCTGAGAAAATGATCACCCTCGGCAAGGAGAATACACTGCACAACAAACGCCAGGCGCTCAGCTACATCACCAAGGAGGATGTCGTCAAGAAGCTCTTTGACGAGATCAGCCCGAAGTATGCCGACCGCAACGGCGGCTACACCAGAATCTACAAGATCGGCCCGCGGCGCGGCGACGCTGCCGAGATGGCTATTCTTGAGCTCATCTGAGTGCGCTTGTCCAGAGACTGAGTCGCCTTTTCAGACGACCCGACACCGACCACGCACAAGGGCGACGGAGTCTCTGGATAAAAGGGAGAGAGAACAGTCTGTTCTCTCTCCCTTTTTGCGTGCGGCTGATGAAATGCACGAGCCGCCGGAAAAAATCTTCATACGCCAGACGTATATTTTAAAAAAATATAATTGCAGATGTGGTATAGTATAGCTATCATACAAAAGGGGTGGCGTGATGGATATTAACAGAGAGCGACAGGTGTTCTGTGAAAACGTCAGGCGGCTTCGGCTCGAGCGGGGGTACACCGTGGAACAGATGGCGCACGTCATGCGCGTTTCGGCGGAGTGGGTCAGGCGGCTCGAGCGGGACGATCTGCCCGATGAGATGGATGTGAGCGTCGCCTTTTATCTCGCGGCGGAGTTCGGCATATCCGAAGCGGACCTTTTTCGCCCCCCGCACGAGTGAGCGTGCCGCATGAGCCTTGACAGATACCGGCTGACAGCATATGATAATTCTGATTTTCATCTGCCGAACATAACAGGGGAGGAGACGCCATGTATGACGTCATCGTAGTCGGCGCGGGCCCGGCGGGGAGCGCGGCGGCGGCAACGCTCGCCGCGAGGGCGCGCGCGGTGCTGCTGGTGGAAAAGTTTCACCTGCCGCGCAACAAGTCCTGCTCGGGTATTCTCATCCGCAAGACACTGGGGCTTGTGGAGAGCTGCTTTGGCGAGACGGTTCCCGGCCATGTCACCTGTGCGCCGGCCGAGAACCGGGGCATGGTTTTCACCGATGACCGGGGGCGCGAGTACCGCTTTGAACAGCCGGGGCTCAACATCTGGCGCAGCGGCTTTGACCACTGGCTCGCCGGCCGCGCCGCCGCCCGCGGCGCGCGGCTGATCGACGGCACGGCGGCGCTGGCCTGTGAGACGGGCCCCGACAGTGTGTCGGTTGTTATGCGCGGCGGCGGGCTTGTCACCGAGCGGGCGCGCTATGTGCTCAACTGCGAGGGGGGTGTCAGCGCGCTGCGGCGCAAGCTCACCGGTGGCCGGCCCGATGTCGTTCAGACAGTCCAGTGCTTCTGCGAGGGGCGCATTGAGCTGGACCCCCACTATTTTTACGCCTATCTCCAGCCCGAGCTGTCGGGATACGACGCCTGGTTCAATGTCAAGGACGGCCAGCTTGTGCTCGGGGTATCGGCGCCGGGCGCCCGCGGGCTCCCGGAGTACCACAGGCGTTTTCTCGCCTACATGGCGCAGACCCACGGTCTGCGCATCGAGCGTGAGCTGCGCCGGGAGAAGTGGTTGATGCCCCGCGTGCGCCCCGGCTGCCCGGTTGACACGGGCGGCGGGCGGATTCTGTTCGCGGGGGAGACGGCGGGCTTTCTCAACCCCATGGGCGAGGGGATCTCCGCCGCGATTGAGAGCGGCCGGGCCGCTGCCATGGCCATTGACGGGCACTTCGACCGGCCCGACAGAGTGGGTGACGCCTACCGCGAGGCCACGCGTGAGCTGCACGGCTACATGGCGCGCCAGTGGCGCTTTGTCGCGCGCCTGGCCGCGACCTTTGCCGAGATGGGAGAACCGTGACGATACAGGCTCAGCCCGCCTCTGTCCAACGCGCAGCGTCGAGGCTCCCGGGGTCTGTATTCACCGGGGAGTCCGCCTCTGTCCGCTTCGCGGCAGGGGCGGGCCGGACACCTGCGGGAGACCCCAGCGCTCTCTGTCCGAGGACGTGCACACTGCAGAAAAAAGGGCCGCGGCTTCAAGCCGCGGCCCTCTGTTGTTGTCTATTAGGGGATTAGTGTATTTTCGGGGGAGAGGTCGTTTTTGTTGGCCTCTTTCTGGGCGAAGTAGACGTCCATGATGTCGCGCGCAACCGGGGCGACGGTGTTGCCGTGCGCGCCGTGCTCGACCACGACGGCAATGGCGATCTCGGGGTCGTCATAGGGTGCAAAGCAGACGAACACGCCCGTGGCCGAACCGCTGGACACCGAGGCCGTACCGGTCTTGCCGCCGACCTTGATGGGGTAGTTGCGAAACACCGAGCTCGCGGTGCCGTCCTCGGTGACCGAGCGCATGCCCTCCATGACCGCGGTCCAAGTGCTGTCGCTGAGACCCAGCTCCTCGACGACGGTCGGTTCCACCTCGAGGATGGTCTCGTCGTGGCGGTAGCTCTTGACCGACTTGACCAGATGGGGCTGGTAGCGAGTGCCGCCGTTGACGATGGTCGCCACATAGTTGCACAGCTGCAGAGGGGTGATCAGATGGTAGCTCTGGCCGATGGCCGCCTGAAGCGTGTCGCCCGAGTACCAGGGCTGGCCCTGCTTCTCGCGGTAGGCGGGGCTTGCGAGAATGCCGGCCGATTCGCCGGGCAGCTCGATGCCGGTCTTCTGACCGAAGCCGAGCTTCTCGCACCACTCGACGAGCACGTCAATGCCCGCGAGCCGGGCCACCTCGTAGAAGTAGTAGTTGCATGAGCCCTTGAGCGCACCCACCACGTTCACCGTGCCGTGTACGCGTCCCGTGTCGGTGTAGAGCCAGCACAGGTAGTTGTAGGGCGAGTAGTAGGTGTAGACGCCCCGGCAGGTGACGGTGTCTTTCGGGGTGACGGTGCCGCTCTCGAGCCCGGCGATGGCTGTGGCCATCTTGAACGTCGAGCCCGGCGCGTAGGCGCCGCCGATGGCACGGTTGAACATGGGCTTGTCAGGGTCTGTGCTGAGCTCGGTGAAGTTCTGGTAGTAGGTCGCCGGGTCGTAGCTCGGGTAGCTTGCCATGGCGAGCACTTCGCCGGTCTTGACATCGAGCACCACAGCCGAGCCGGCATTCGCATCCCAGCCGGCTTTCCTGCTCGCAGCATTCTTCGAGGCGATGTTCTGGATGGTCTTCTCAAGCGAATTTTCGGCCGTCTCCTGCAGATCGCGGTCGAGGGTGAGCACGATGTTGTTGCCGGGCACCGCCTCTTCGGTGACGGTGATATTGGTGACGGTGCCGTACTTGTTCTGCTCAATGGTCTTCACGCCCGACTTGCCGCGCAGGTACTGCTCCATGGTGCGCTCGATGCCCTCTTTGCCGACGGTGTCGGAGAGCTGGTAGCCCTCGGCGAGATAGTCCTCGGCCTCATCCTTGAAAATGGGGCCGACCTGGCCGAGAATCTGGGCGGCGACGGTGCCGGTGAACTCACGCACCGGCTCGATGAGCACATCCACCCCCTGAAACTCGGTGTAGCGCTCCTTGATGGCGGTGACAGTGGTCAGGTCCACGTCGGTGGCAAAGGTGAACGGGGTCGACAGCGAGAAGTTCGACAGCTCCATAGCGTAGCGCACGCCCGCGAGGTGCCGCTGTTCGGTGCGGGTGAAAGCCGCAAGATCGTACTTTTCGACGAGCGCGTCCATGAGCTGCTGCGCCGTGGCGTCGGCCTCGAGATCGAGCTGTTTTGTGAGCTTTTCACGCTGCTTTTGGTACTTGGTGGAGTCCTCGGCGTCCGCAAGGTACTCGTAGGGGGGCATGCTCACCGGCAGCGAGTCGGTGAAAGCGATGTTCTCGTCGGGCACCTCCTCGAGCAGGCGCAGGATGACCTCGTTTTGGGTCTCCTTTTGCAGCAGGGCGCGGTCGATGATGACCGAAAAGCCCATCTTGTTGGTCACAAAGGGCCGGCCGTAGCGGTCGAGAATCTCCCCGCGCGTCGCCGAGATGGGCACGGTGCGGTAGACGCGCTTATTCGCCTGCTCGGCGTAGTCGGCGCCCTTTGTGATCTGTAAATTCGACAGGCGAAACACATACAGAATCGCGAGCAGCAGCGTCACGGCGATCAGCACGACAAAGCGGCCGGTATTTCGTTTGATCTGGTTCTGGTCTTTGAAAATCATTCGAGTCTCCGTCTATCTTCGGTCAAGGCTTGCGAGCAGAGCGCTGATCTTTTTGGCCGCAAAGTAGAGAACCGGCAGAAAGAGCAGCGAGTAGAGCATCTCAAAAAACGTCACGCGCAGCCGGTAGGGCAGCACCGAAAAGTTGCCCACAACGACGACGCTTGTGAGAATCAAAATGACAAAATAGGCCGCGTAGGCGCAGAAGTACACCAGCAGCGCCGACGGCAGGCTGCGGCGGATGGCGGCGTCCGACAGAACGCCCACGCAGAAGCCGATGAGCATGAGCATGAGCGTGTAGTAGCCGAAGACGGCCGCCGAGCTCACGTCGCACAGCAGCCCCAGTATGCCGCCGAAGACCGTGCCGGTGCGGTAGTCGGAAAAGAGAGCCACGCATACCACCGACACCACCAGAAGCGACGGCTTGACGTCGCGTATGGCGAGATGGTGCATGAAAGTGGTCTGCAGCAGCATGACCGCGAGCAGCAGCAGCCCGTAGGCCGACACCTTGTTGATGGTGGAGCGATGGCGCGCAAACATCACGACACCTCGTCGATGTAGGAGCGGATGACGACCACGTCCCGGATGTTCTGAAAGTCCACCGCCGGGTCGATGATGGCGTAGTAGGAGATGTCGCTCGCCTCGGGGCGCACCTCGGTCACCGTGCCGATGACGATGCCCTTGGGGAAGATGCCGCCGAGTCCCGACGTGACGACCACGTCGCCCGCCTGGGCGCTGCCCGCCGAGGGCAGCAGAGAGAGCTTGCAGAGCCCCTCGTCGCGAAGCGAAATGTCCCCCTCGAGCATGGCAACGTCACGCGTGCGGCTGACGACAGCGCCCACGGGCGTGCTCTGCTCGATGATGCTGGTCACCTTGGCGTAGGTGGCGCCCACCTCGCTGACGACGCCCACAAGCCCGTCCGACGTGATGACCGCGTCGTTGAGCTTGATGTCGTCGAGCGTGCCGCGGTCGATGGTAAACGAGTAGAAGAAGTTGCCCGGGTCGCGCGCGATGACCTGGGCCGTCGTGAGCTCAAAGTCGGGACGCTGCTCCTTGAGGTCGAGAAACTCCTTTAAAAAGGCGTTCTCGCTCTGGAGCGCGGCGAGCTCGCGGGTGTCCTCCTCAAGCTCGCGCACGCGCGCCTCGAGCGCCTCGTTTTCGGCCTTGAGCGTCTTGTACTCGCCGAAGAACGAGAGCCGGTCGGCAATGAAGTTGTTGATGCCGGTGAGCCCCTTCTGAATGGGGGTGATGACCGCGCCGATGGCGTCCTCAAGAAAGTTGGCGCGCCCGCCCGAGGCGGCCGAGACCGCCATGAGAACCAGCACCAGCGCGATGACCACGCAGAAGCCGACGAAAAACCGGTTTTTAAAAAAATCTTTCACAGACTGCTCCTCAAATGTCTTACTGTGCGCTACAGGACGGGGTAGCCGAAGTCGCGCGCGAGAATGTCGCCGAGCGCCGCCACCGGCAGACCCATCACACTGAAAAAGTCGCCGTCGATGCGCTCAATGAACAGCGATGCGACGCCCTGCGCGGCGTAGCCGCCGGCCTTGTCGTAGGGCTCGTCGGTCGCGATGTAGCGCTCGATCTGGGCGCTTGTGAGCTCTTTGAACGTGACGCGCGAGACCGACAGATGGGTCACGCGCTGCTCACCGCGCACCACCGCGAGGCCCGTGTGAACCTCGTGGGTGTTGCCCGAGAGCAGCGTCAGCATCGCGAAGGCGTCGGACTCGTCGCGGGGCTTGCCGAGGATGTTGCCGTCGAGCACGACGATGGTGTCGGCCCCGATGACGATGTCGTCCGCCGCAACGCGCGACGCGACGTCGTCGGCCTTGGCGAGCGCCAGGGTCGTCGTGAGCTTTGTAAGCGGCAGGCCGTCTGCGAAGCTCTCGTCCACGCCGCTTGTCAGCGCCTTGAAGTCGAGCCCGACGTTCTTTAAAATCTCACGCCGCCGCGGGGATTGGGAGGCCAGATAGATGGCGATGGGAATCAAACTCCTTTGCTGTTAAGGTATTCAGCGGCCGGTCGAGCCGAAGCCGCCCGCGCCGCGCGCGGTCTCGTCGAGATCGTCGACCACCTCGAGCTCGCAGCGCGCGACCGGAGCCACAACGAGCTGGGCGATGCGCTCGCCCGGGGCAATGGTGTAGGGCGTGTCCGAGAGATTGACAAGCCCGACTTTGATCTCGCCGCGGTAGTCGCTGTCGATGACGCCGACGCCGTTCGAGGTGGTCACGCCGTGCTTGACTGCAAGGCCGCTGCGCGCGTAGACCAACCCCACATAGTCCGCCGAGGGCAGGCCGATGGCGATGCCGGTCGGGATCACTGCGCGCCCGAGCGGGGCGAGGGTGACGGGGGCCGCGAGGGCGGCCGAGAGGTCGAGCCCCGCGCTGCCGCCGGTCGCGTAAAACGGGGTCGCAGGCTCGCCGGCTTCACCGGCGAGCTTTTTGATTTTCAGGGTGAGTGGTTTCATGGCGTTCTCCTCTATTCGACACCTTTCTGGGTGAGCCCGCGCGTGAAGTCGGCCGGCGGCGGCCGGTGGCCGTCCGCGTAGCTTGCGAGGACTTCGCGGCAGCGGGCCTCGTCCTCGGTGGTGAAGTGCAAAAGCAGAAAGGCAAGGCCGAGCTTTTGGAGCTGCTCGGGCTTGTCCGCAAGATACAGGATCTTGGAGTTGCAGATGAGATTCCGGCAGCCGAACTCGCGCAGCACCGGGAAGCGCTCGCGCCGCCGGTCGGTGAGCGTGTCAGGCAGCCGGCAGCGCCGCCCGTCGCACCGGGCGGCGTTTTTCCCGAGGCAGTTCTCGCTGACCATCAGCGGCAGCCGCCCGTAGGCGAACAGCCCGCAGGGCAGCGGCTTTTTCAGATCGCGGATCTGCGGCAGGGAGAGCTCCGCCGAGACGGTGGCCCCGGCGAGGCCGAGCCCGTGCGCCGCCTCGAGGGCAGAGCTGTTGAAGAGATTGAGCGCAAAGTCGCCGATGGGAATAAAGCCGAGCTCGCGCGCCGTCTCGATCTGGCCGAGGTTGTGGACAAAGGCGTGGGTCACGCCCGCCCCGCGAAGCCGCGTGAGCAGCCGCACAACCGCCGCCCGCTCGGAGTCAAACCAGATGCGCGGCAGAGTCACCGCCGGGATGCAGCCCGCGCGCGCGATGCGCGCGGCGGCGTCGGGGTGGGCGGCAAACTCCTCAAGCGGCAGCGCCGCGAGGGCGAGAAGATTCAGATTCTGCGGTAGCTGGCGCACCGAGCGGAACTGCCCGTAGAGCGCGCGCTGCCGAACGGGGACGCTGCGCGGCGGCTCGGGCGGCTCGGCCGCCATCGTGTACGCCGGCTTTTCAATCGGCGCGCGCGCCCGGCCGCGGCCGGGGTGGCTTCGCTCCATGGCGAGCAGCCGCCGGTAGTGGGCCTCGTCGTCCTCCCGGCGCATGCCGAGCATGGCGGGGCCGGTCCTGCCGGTGAAGTAGCCGTCGGTGAAGCCACTGCGGCTGAAGATGTCGGCGAGTAGCTTCATCTCCTCGCGCGAGACCGGGCGGTTCTGCGCCACCGCGTCGCGGTAGACGCGGGTCACGCTCGAGACGTATTCGGGGCGTTTCATGCGCCCCTCGATTTTGAGAGTGGTCACGCCGAGGCGCGCAAGCTCGGGCAGATGCTGCGCCAGAGACAGATCGCGCAGCGACAGAAGCTCGCCCGCGCTGCCCGCAAAGCGCCAGGGCAGCCGGCAGGGCCCGGCGCACCGCCCGCGGTTGCCGCTGCGCCGGCCGATGACGGCGCTCATATAGCAGCCGCCGGAGTAGCTGTAGCAAAGCGCCCCGTGCACGAAGAGCTCAATCTCGGCGGGCGCGTCGGCACAGATGGTCTCAAGGTCGCAAAGCGGAACCTCACGCGCGAGCACGACCCGGCTCGCGCCGAGGCGGGCGGCGGTCTCGACCCCCTCGCGGTTGTGAATGGTCATCTGGGTGGAGGCGTGCAGCGGCAGACCGGGCGCCATGCGCCGCAGCAGGGAGAGAAGCCCCAGATCCTGCACGATGAGAGCGTCCACCCCCGCGTCGCAGAGAAAGCGCACATAGTCGAGCACCCCGGGCAGCTCCCGGTCGGTGTAGAGGGTGTTGACGGTCAGGTTGACCCGCACCCCGTTTTGGTGGCAGTAGTCCACCGCCTCGCGCAGCTCGTCGGGGCCGAAGTTTTTGGCGTATTGGCGGGCGTTGTAGAGACTGCCGCCGAAGTAGACGGCGTCGGCGCCGGCGCGCACAGCGGCGCGCAGCGCCTGCATCGAGCCCGCGGGGGAGAGAATTTCCACTACGCGTTGCCGTTTCTCGCGAGCTGGAGCTTGAGGCTCTGAATCTCGCTGTAGAGCTTGGCGATTTCGCGGCGGCTGTCGTCGTTGGCGCTCTTGAGCTTCGCGATGTCCTCGAGGTACACCTTGAGCTGCGAGCGCAGATTGTCCGCCGCGTCGGTCGCCTTGGTGCACTCGTCGCAGAAGTTCAGGGCGCTGAGCATGGCGGCCATGTTGACCGAGATCTTCTCATTGCCCTCGAGCGTGCGGCGGATCTCCTTGTCGACGGCCTTGGCGAGGCGGTCGACGTATTCCTCGCTCTCCTCGGTGAGAAGAGAGAAAGAGGTGTCCATGATCTTGATTGTGACGCGGTTTTTCATAGCCTTTTCCTCCATCATTCCGAAAACTCATGTCTTATGTCTGTAGCGTTGTCAACATATAAAACAATTATAATATAGCGCTGGTGTAAAGTCCACCGCTATTGAAAAAAGAGACCGCCCGCAGGGCAGTCTCTTCAGTAGAAGAGCCAGTCAAAAAAGCCGGGAAAGTCACCGGCGATGAGATAGGCCTCGCCCGCCGGCGAAAAACGGCGGCTCTGGTCCCAGTAGTAGACGCCGTCGGGCTCGCTGCGCCGAAAGGCGAGATAGCCCTCCTCGAAGCACCGGCCGATGATAACATAGTCCGTGCGCAGGCAGATCTTGTTCTGGTACAGCAGGTCGGTCGTCCCGTTGCCCGGCGCGACGCCGTAAAGCATGGACGGCGAGACGAGCCGGTCAATCTCTCTGAGGCGCACGGGCCGGGTGTCGTAGAGCGCAAAGCTGCCGCCGTTTGTGCCCTTGAGAAAGTGCCGGTAGCTCTCGGGGAAGGGAAAGCCAATCTGCTGCTCGAGCGCGTCGATCTGCCCGTCGGTGGCCGGGGCGCCGCCGCCCCCGGGCAGACGGTACCAGCCGTCTTGCACGCCGTAGTCGAGCGAGCGGGACAGCGTGGTGCTCAGCCACGGCCTGCCCTCCTGCACGGCCCGAAGAAGAGTCCAGTCCACATCGCGGCCGCAGACATCTGTCAGCTCGCCGATGATGGCGGAAGCAGTGTCTTTCGGCAGGGCGGGGGCGTTCTGTAGCCCCGCGGCACTGTAGGCATAGCCGAAACACCAGTAGTATTTGCTGTAGAGAATGTCCGCCCTTGTGTGGCCGCTCAGGCGCAGGATGTCCGCCGCACAGGTGTCAAGAAAGCGGTATCTGTTGTAGAAAGCGGTGGGCATTGCATATAGACGCATCCCCAGACGCCCCTGCGTCTCGTACAGCTTGACAGACTCATAGCCGCACTGTTCCATCAGCTCGTCGATGTCGCGGATGATGAGGGAAATTTTGCTCTCCGGCTCGAGAGCCCTCGACAGCGCAGCGCTCAGCCAGGGCTTGTGCTGGTCGATGGCCTGCAGCAGCGGCAGATCGACGGCGTCTTTTTCCAACGCCAAAATCTCCTCAAAGATCCGGTTTTGATCGTGGCTGAGCGCCCGGTTCGGCGCGGTGTGCTTTTCCAGCGTCTCTTTGTAGGTGGTAAACCAGTAGAATTTGCTGTAGAGAAGCTCCGGCATCGTAAAGGACGACTCTTTGAGAATAGCCGGCGCGCAGGTGTCCAAAAAGGACCAGGCATTGAGCATGTCGTTGACCTCGCGGTAGGCGTACCGGTTCAACTGGACCGCCGGGCAGAGGTAGACCGGCGTGTACTTACAGTGAGACATATAGGCTTTGACAGTCTGAATGAGCAGCTCCACAGGCGTCGCCTCCCAGCCGGTTTTTTTCAGTGTAGCACAAATGGGGCTAAAGTCAACAGGGTAAGAAGAGGCCGCCCGTGGGCGGCCTCTCAAATTGTCAGGTCTTGTTTTTCATTTCTTTTATCCAGTCTTCAAATACGTCTACAGTATCTCTTCCCTCTTCGGGGAAGCAAACCTGTTCATATTTATATTCCGCATTGAATCGACCTGTATTTGCATCAAAATACATCTTTATTTCTTTTGGGATAGGGCGATCATATTGTGAACCCAAATCATCAAACTTGCAAATGTCCTTCGTTGCCATCTCCAGAAGCTGCATGCCCAACTGATCGTCTTTAATGACCTTTTCTGCCCGGACGATTTGACCGCCCACCTCGAAAAAAACATTAAACGATTTCAAGTGCTCTTCGTTACAGCAATAGGCAAAAACCTTATCCACATGTTGATTGGCAATATCCAACGCTTCCATACAAAGGGCAATAATGCCTGACTGGATATCCATAAATTCATCTTCAAATACCTTATTCATAGTAGCACCTCAGCTTTATCGCTGCTTTCAGTATAACAGAGATCGCTCCAGTGTCAATAAAAGAAGCCGCCCTGTTGGGCGACTTCCTGTATGGATTGTTATTCAGGTTGAAGCTCCTCTACGAGAGTAGGGCTTAGCCACGGCTTACTTTCCTCGATTGCCTCAAGCAGATCCCAGTCGACGCGTCCCTTGGAAAGCTCCATGATCTGCTCCATCATTTGAAACTGAATGTGTTCCAACTCCGGATCCTCACCGGTATATGTTTCCGCCAGCTTTTTATACTGGTCAAACCAATAGTATTTGCTATACAAAATATCTTCCATAGAATGTGATGTCATTTTCAGAATATCTGACACTCGGGCGTTTAAAAAACAGTACTTATTAAGCAGGCCGTTTACGGCATCGTGCTCACTGTCGTCCAGGCCGGGAGTTTCAACTAGGTCAATGGGATGATACCCACATTGCTCCATTAGCGTTGCAATATTTTTAATCATAAGTTTCATATGAGTCACCACCGATAGGTTTATATCAGTGTAACACAAATGGAGTCAAAATCAATAGCGCTTATAAAAAGAGGCCGCTCGTGGGCGGCCTCTTTCTGCTACGCTCTTTCTGCCAGCTTCATTTGCTCAAACCACCGGTCGGCGACGGTGTCGGCCGTGTCTGTGGTGCTGGAGGAATACACATTCTCATACTGATAGTCGGCATTCAAACGGTTTTGTTTTACATCATAAATGAGCTTGATTTCGGTGGGCATGGGCCGGTCGGAATTCTTGCAGAGAGCTCTCAGCTTCATGAGATCCTCCATGATAATATCCAGAACCTCCCGCTGCCTTTCCGGAGAAACATCATAGGGGGAATCCTGTGGGCCAATGGCATCGTTGAGTTTATGCCTTTCAACAACAATACCGTTTATTTTGTAAAAATAGCTGCAGGAAATGACTTTACCCTCACATGAACAATAGACAAATACTTTGTCGGCGCGATCTTCAACATTTTCCATACAGATGGAAACCATATCGACCTGTAACTCGCCGAATTCATCTTCAAATACTTTACTCATTGTTTTACTCCTTTCTATAATTTCAGATGGTATATTATCAGACGAGCCAAAGCTCTTTTACTAGAGTGGGGCTCAGCCATGGTTTGTTTTCATCGATTGCCTGCATAAGGGGCCAGTCTACTTCACCTTTTAAAGTTCCAATAATTTGATCAAAAATTTGCATTTGAAAGTCAAAAAGTGTAGGATCCTCACCCACATATATTTCAAGCAAATCTTTATATTTTGTGAACCAATAATATTTACTGTATAGAATTTCTTCTAAAGAATAGTCTGTGTTATGTAGAATATCTTTTACTCTAGCATTTAGGAAACAGTAATTGTTAAGCAGATTGTTGAGCTCATTATACTGCTGCTCATTGAGTCCGGAGGTTTCACACAAATCAATGGGGGTATATCCACATTGCTCCATTAGCGTTTTAATATTTTTAATCATAAGTTTCAAGAAAATCACCGCCGGTGAGTTTTTATCAGTGTAGCACAAATCGGGCTAAAGTCAACAGGACTTATAAGAAGAGGCCGCCCTATAAGGGCGGCCTCTTTATCAAGGACACTGTTTTACGAAATCCGTGAATGTGTCAGCAATAAAATATGTGTTGTACTCATCGTCTGATTGCTTGAAATGGTAGGTATGATCCCAATAATATACTCCAGCGTCCTCTTCATTGCAGATGAGTACGATGAAACCGCTTTCAAGACTTGTGCAATGATGATGCTGTCCGGCAACATGTCATACCCATATGTCTTGTTCCAGGACAACAAATCGGTATGGCTGGCTTGGGGCGTAAGCCCAAAAAGAACGTCGACGCTGGCACTTTCGTTGATATCATCAATATGAATAAGAAAATCCGTATTCAAATCTATTACGCCGCCGTTGATCTCCGCGAGAAAATTCTTATAATCGTCGGGGAGAGAGATATTCAATTGGTTTTCGAGTTCTGAAATCTGTGCGCTTGAAAGTTTTCCAAAAGTTTTTTCCAGTTTCATTTTGCACCTCGACGATTGCTGGTTTTTCATATTGTAACATGATACAGCAGAAACCACAATAAAAGAAGCCGCCCTGTTGGGCGACTTCCTGTATTGATTATCAGTCAGATTGAAGTTCCTTTACCAGAACAGGACTCAACCAAGGTTTGTTTTCATCGATCGCCTGCATAAGGGGCCAGTCTACATCGCCTTTTAGTTCAATACCAATTTGTTGAAATATCTGATATTGAATCTGCTCTAATTCGGGATTTTCCTCTAAAAAGCCTTCAACAGTGTCTTTATATTGTGTAAACCAGTAATATTTGCTATATAGAATTTCATCAATGGAATGCTCTGTTAGTTTTAAGATGTCCTGTACCCGTGCATTTAGAAAACAAAAACAATTTAACAGATCGTTGGCCTCTTTATATTGAAGCTCATTTAGCCGCGTTTCATTACACAGGGCAATGGGAATATAACCACATTGCTCCATTAGCGCTGTGATATTTTTAATCATTAGTTTCATACGAGTCACCACCGATAGGTTTTTATCAGTGTAGCACAAATCGGGCTAAAGTCAACAGGGCAGGCTTATAAGAAGAGGCCGCCCTTATAGGGCGGCCTCTTTATCAAGGACACTGTTTTACGAAATCCGTGAATGTGTCAGCAATAAAATATGTGTTGTACTCATCGTCTGATTGCTTGAAATGGTAGGTATGATCCCAATAATATACTCCGGCGTCCTCTTCATTGCAGATGAGTACAATGAAACCACTTTCAAGACTCGAGCCGATGATGATACTGTCCTCTACCATGTCGCCCCCATACGTTTTGTTCCAATACAACAAATCGGTATAGTCGGTTTGGGGAGTAAACCCAAAAAAAACATCAACACTTGCGCTCTCGTTAATATCATCAATATGAATGAGGAAATCTGTATCCAAGTCTATCCCGCCGCCGTTTGTCTCCGCGAGGAAGCTCTTATAATCGTCAGGAAGAGAGATATTCAATTGGTTTTCGAGTTCTGAAATCTGTGCGCTTGAAAGTTTTCCAAAAGTTTTTTCCAGTTTCATTTTGCACCTCCACGTTTTTTAATTGACATTCCGCCCTTATGTGTAAATTGTTCGTGAATTTTTCTCTCTATAAGCTGAAGAGTATGGCCATCTTCGACGTGATGCAGGCGATACTTAAAAGTATCATAAACGCCCTTTTCTGTGATAAAATTCTTACGATCGGAAGTATAACCTTTAAACTCTTCTACAGGAAATTCATCAACAACTAATCCAGCACTCTTAAAGTCTGGATACCCATTCACATAGCTCACAGAAATTCCGTCCGTATTCGTATAAATCCAGGTTTCTCCATCTATATGAATTTTTCCACCGCTGTTAAGCCACTTTTTGGGATTGGGAGAATAGGAGGGCTTAGCAGAAAGTGTGCTTTTGGACAGATCAGTCTGCGTAATATTTCTTGCCGTGTCTGGTATAGTAATGTTACCACTACTGCCAGTCGAATTTTGGGGATTTTTGGAATCCGCTTTAGCTCCCGACTCGGCTGTCGCCTGACGTGCGGCCTGCCGCTTAAACCATTCTTTTTTCTCTAAATACTCCTTGGTTATAGCATCAAATTCCGGTGAAGATGTTCCGTATTCTTTGACAGTGCCTTGATATGAGAGCTCAAGTTGTTCCAAATTATTCACTTTGCCGAAATACTTTCCGTCGGTGTGGTCGTAGTCCGCCGGTAGTTCTGTTCTAAGCCCAAGGTTATTGAGAACTTCCTCGCCACCCATGGTAGTAAGATTCCAGATCAGTGAGTAAAATGCCTGCTCGCCGACCTCAGCGATAATCTGCTGCGATGTTTTGCCTTCTGCCATTCCATTGATGATAATGACAGGTGTGTCAATAACCGCGTCGGCCGCCTGCTGTCCTCCGAGGTTGAGGGCGGTTTTCACAGCGTTTCTCCAATAGGTGTTTTTGATTTTATCGGCGGCTTTCATAGCACCGCTGAGATTGATCAATTTGCCGACGCCGCGGTTGACAAGGATGTTATAGACAACATCTCCGGCAAAAGCACCCGTGGAGAATGCCTCTGGGTTTTTCTCGAGCAGTTCATTGAGGCGCTTCTGTATCTCGCCGCGTGGCAGCCAGGGGAGCATGCTGTCGACGAAAGCCTCGATCGCGGCCACCGCATCATTGGTCGACTCATACTTCTTAAAGAAGAGGTCATAAGCCTTGTCATCAATCAGTCTGGTATAGTCATCAATGACGTTGGCGTTTTTTGAGACATCGCCGTAGATAAGCCGATAGGCTTCGTCGTACTCCCTCTCAAATGCTGGTTTGTAGCTTTTAAGTGTATTGTTCCATAAAGAATCGTCGTTCGCGGCTCTTTCCAACTTCTCGTTAAACTCATTATATTCTTGCAACGAAATATGACCGGCCAAATATGCTTGGTATACAGCATCCTGTTGATGGAGTAGCTCCGCGTAGACTTGCGAGGCACCCCGACTGAGCCCCTCCAGCTGAAGCAGTGTATCGGTGGAGGAGACACCGTTCTGGTACTCGCTGAGCGGCACGCCGAACGTCTCGGCGTAGTCGGTCGACATGGTGCCATAGGTGCGCTCCGGGGTATAGGTGGCGGGCGAGCTGGTGCGACCATTTTTGCGATAGCTCTTTAACTCGGAATTCCAGTGTTCGGCGCGCTCAATGGCGCTGTCCGCTTTTTGTCGGTACGCTTCCAACTCCTCGTCGGACAGCTGGCCCGAATCCCACAGAGCCTGCGCGGCATCGAGCTGGTGTACGGCCTCTGAGGAGAGGCCGTAATAGTACTGGCTGATCTCCTCAAGAGTTTTTAACGTTTCGCTGTATGAACTGCTGCCTGTATAGCCCTCTGAGAAGCCTTTGAACGTCTCGGCGTAGTCAGTTGACATGGTGCCGTAGGTATTGGGCGGGCGGTAGGTCTCGGCGTAGTCGGTTGACATGGTGCCATATGAGACTCCGGGCTTGTAAGTCTCCATATAGTCGGTCGACATATCGCCGTAGTTTGGCCGCCCCTGGTAGAGCGGCCACTTGGATTGGGAAGTCCCGGCCGTGCTGCTCTGGTTGGCTGTGCCGGCCGTACCGGCCGGGGTGGATGTCTCGGACAACTGGGCAGTGTCGGGCTTCTGTGCCTGCCCGCTGCCGGCCGCAAGATTGACAGCATTCGTCAGCAGGTTGAGCGGCTGCTGCGTGACTGCCTCGACCGTCCGGCCGGTAGAGCCGGTGCTGAATTGCGTCTGCGCAGCGCCCGGGTGAGTGAGATTTCCGGAATTCACAGGCAGGCTTGAGAACTGCTTTGCAGCCGTCTTTCCCGCCCGGCCGGCCGAACCGGGATCAAATTTGATCTGCGCTCTGCCCGAATTCGTGTAGGCATTGGGATTCACGGTTTTGCCGGCGCCGCTCTTTGTGGTTGTCTTGCCTGTCCCCGAGCTGTTCCGGGTTTGCGTGTTCGTCTCGGCGCCGCTTCGGGCCGACTCATTTCCGGCCTTAAAGTCAGCGGCACGCTTTGTGATTTCTCCGGCGCTGAAGAAGTGATTCTCCTCCTTTGCGGGCGGTGGGGTCACATAACCCGGAACGTTTGCTTCCCGGCCGGTGCCGAGGAACTCCCAGCGCTTTCTGTCGTGGTTGTAGACGATGGTCTCGTCTGCGTCATAGGGCATTTTTCTTATCAACTCCTAAATAATATTATTAGAATAAAAATAATCATAATTATTCTAACAACATCATCTTATCGTATTAATTAATACTAATCAATAAATTGATAAGAAAAATTATTACATTTAGTTACAAAAAAAGCCCCGCCACTCAGGCGGAGCCGGGACCCCCTCTATAAATAAGAGAGGCCGGACGCTTAGCGTCCGACCTCTTTGAAATGACTTTTCCACGTTTAACTTCTTTGCTTGTCAGAGACGCCGCTTTCAAATGTCAGCTGTCTGCTCTGCGGAACAAACTGCATGATTTCAATGGCGTTGCCGTCAGGGTCGGCGATGTAGAACGACGGGCTGTTGCAGCCGCCGGGGAGGATCTCCCCGGCGGAGTACAGACGATTGCCCAGTTCTGCCGGCCCCCGGTAGATGGGTACGCCCTTTTCGAGCAGCTCCTGCGCCGCGGCGCCGATATCCTCGACGATGAGAGCCGTGTGGTGCAGGGAGGTCTTCGGAGTTTTTTCCACTTCGGCTGTGGGGATCAGCTCGATGTACTGATAAGGGCACAACCGGAGATAGTACATCCACGGGGTGCCGTCGTCCCGGTAAAAATCAAACATGTGTTGACAGCCCAGAATCTCCGTGTAGAATTGCAGGGACTTTTCAATGTCTGTGACTTTGTACGCCAGCTGAGAGATGGTCTTGATTTCCATGTATGCTCCTCCTGATGCCGCCTGTCAGCTCAGCCGGGTGTCCCACTTTCCGCAGAAAGGGTCCACCGGGCTGATTCCCCGAAACGGCGAGCGCCCGAGAAGCTTTTCCATCAGGGCGTCCACCGCGTACGGATTTGAACTGTAGGTGTTGATAAAAGTCCTGACGCGAGGCACGTCGATGAGATGATAGGGGTTTTCCAGAGAGATGAAGATGGTGGGAACCGAGCTGATGAAGCGCGGACAATTGGCTCCCCTGGGCTGTGCCCACTCAATGCGGACCGTGGTCTGGTTGCTCTTGGTGGCAATGTTGGCGCAGTAGATAATCAGATCAAAGTTCTCTGTGATACTGGCGCAGGTGGGCGCGTGATCGCCCTCGCCGATCTTCTCGGTAAACGGGGTCACCAGAAAGCCCTCGTGTTCAAGTCTGGCTATCACATCGCCACAGACCGACTTGACCGTGTACAGGCCGGAGCCGCCGGTCTCCTCCAGGCTGCAAAACAGCACCCGTTTGTATTTTTCAGGGGAGATGGGCAGTACGCCCGGCTCCTCTTTGACCAGTGTGACGGACCGGTCCGCGCACTCCCTCGCCCAGGAGACAAAGCGCTCGCACCCAACCGTCTTTTCTGCCTCCTCCAGGCTGACACGGTGCTCCGGGGGGCGCCTGTGAAGCCCCTGGGAGGCTTTCAGAGCGAGGATTCTGGTCACAGCCTCGTCCAGCCGCTCCACGCAGAGAATGCCGTTTTTTACGCCGTCCAGCATGTACTGGTAGTCCTCTTTCAGGTTTTTGACAAACAGGAACATGTCGACGCCGTTTGCAATGGACAGGGGCACGGCAGTGCTGCGGGGCATGGGCGCCATAAAGCCAACCATAACCGAGTCGTCGGTCACAATCAGGCCGTTGAAGCCCAGTTTCTTGCGAAGCAAGTCGTTTAAAAGCTCCTCTGAGAGACTGCCGGGAAGAATCTCCTCATCGCGAAGCTCGGGGCGCAGCTTCTTTGAGTAGGCCGGCAGCATGATCTGCGCGGCCATGACAGCCTTTGCGCCGGCGTCGATACAGGCCTGATAGACCGCGCCGTATGTGGCGTCCCACTCTTCGCAGGTGCAGTCGTTGACGCTGGTGAGCAGATGCTGGTCCCGCTCGTCCCGCCCGTCGCCCGGGAAGTGCTTGATGGTGGCCGCGACGCCGTGCTTTTGAATCTCCTCGACGTATGCCACGCTCATCTTCTTGACTCTCTCAGGGTCGGAGCCGAACGTTCTGGTATTTGTGATGGGATTGCGGAAGTTGGCGTCGATGTCGATGACCGGGGAGAACGTCCAGTTTGCGCCCACCGCAGCGCCCTCCGCGCCGCACACCTCTCCC
Source organism: Feifania hominis (assembly GCF_014384765.1). NCBI lineage: Bacteria > Bacillati > Bacillota > Clostridia > Eubacteriales > Feifaniaceae > Feifania > Feifania hominis. The sequence continues at coordinate 106,005 of NZ_JACRSP010000005.1, forward strand.
AGCCGCCGGGCAAACTCCACATCGTCGGTGGCGGCGACCTCCATCTCGGAGCCGTAGACCGTCCCCTCGGTGACGATGCCGGCGCCGCCCTTTTCCAGGTTGGCCGAAATCAGCAGGGGAAGTTTGCTGCGCCGGTTGAGCTCATTGGTCAGATGGACCGCGGCGGCAAGGGGCATCGCTCGGAACATACAGCCGCCGGGCTGCATGACTTCGTACACCTCATCCAGAAACTCGCTTTTGCCATCTTTGAGATTCAGACAGAAGAGCTGCCCGATCTTTTCGTTCAATGACATCCCGTCCCGGGTCTTCTCCACCCAGGCGATGTCGTCGTCGCTGAGATAGAAGGGCTTTCCTCTCAGGTCAATCATTTCTGTGTCCCCCCATTCTCACACAACTCCGCGATCAGCTCGGAGTCAAGCGGCTCGGGCCGCCGGCAGGTGCTCCTGAGCTCCACGAAACAGCCCTCCTCGACGGAGCGCTGCATGGCCAGCAGGATCTCCGAGACATGCAGTCCAAAGGCGCCGTCGGCCCGATATCCCCGGCCGGTCATTTTGCTGTGCACCATGTCCGACAGAGCGAGCCCCCGGCAGTTTTCCGTCAGAGCTGACACGAGGGGATACTCCTCAAATTCCGCCTCGCCCTTTCGCAGCAGCACGGGGCCGCTATACTTGTTGAGATCGGGCACGTCGATCGTTGCGCGCTCGCAGTAGATGCGCATAAAGGGTGTTTTGGATTCCCAGTACCGAAAGCCGGTGTCAAAGGACAGATTCAAATTGCCGATGACGCCCGAGCGGTTTTCCAGAACCGAGACAATGGAAGTGGGGACATCCACATCGAACTCCCGGCCCGAAAGGGGGCTGGCAGGGGACATGACGGTTTTTCTGGCATACGGCTTTCTGCCGATGGCCCCCACACGCCTGACCGGCCCCAACAGCGCTATGACGGCAGCGGCATAATAGGGCCCCCAGTCCAGAATGGGGCCGGCGCCCGCCTGATAGAAGAAAGCGGGATTGGAGTGAAACCACTCGGGGCCCCGCTGGTACAGATTTGCCTCAAAAAAGAGAACCTGGCCGAGTTCTCCCGAGTCCAGCAGGTGCCGCACTGTCTGCAGCCCCGCACCGAGAAAACAGTCGGGAGCAGTGCCCAAAAGCAGTCCCTTTTCCTCCGCCAGCTGCAAAAGCTGCTCGCCGGACTCGTAATCCACACACAGGGGCTTTTCCGTGTAGACATTTTTCCCGGCGAGAAGCGCCTGCCTGCTGACTTCGGCGTGTTGGGCTGGAACGGTCAAATTTACAATGGTTCCAATGGTGCTGTCGTGCAGCAGCGTCTCTACGGAGCAGGCCCGGCAGCCGAATTGCGCCGCTCTTTTTTTCGCTGCGGCGGGGACGATATCGGCGCATGCGGCAAGCTCCATATTGGCAAAGCGCTCGGATATGTTTTTCATGTATATCTCGCTGATCATGCCGCAGCCGATCACGCCGACTTTTTCTTTTGCCATTTTAAAACCTCTCTTCTCAGTATGGCGCACAGGGCCATAGCTCTTCAGTCGATCGCCCTGAGGATGTTTGGCTCCTCCAGGGCGGAAATTGCGCAGAACAGATCGTTGTAAGCGTCGCGGAAATTTCCAAGAAACGGTGTGCCGTTTACGATGGCGTCGTAAAAATTCTCCATTTCAGCCAGGTAGCCGCCGTCCTTTTTTTCGGTGACGATCACGCGGCTGTCTCGGCCGGAGACCGTCACCCTCGACATGAAGTCCGACACGGCAATGGTGCCCTCGGTGCCGACGATGAGATAGGAGAAAGGCAACTGAATACCGGGTGCGGAGGCGCAGACATTGATGGAGGCCACAACGCCGCTGGCATAGTTTACAAGCGCGAACATGGTGTCCTGACTGCCCAGCTCAGCCCGGGCGGAGGCGTTTACTCCCATGACAGATGCGGCTCTGCCCAGCACGGCGCGGGAATAGGCGATGCTGTGAATCGAACGGTCGAGCACCATACCGCCACGGGCGCTTTTGCGCCAGGCGTCTCCCGCCAGATACTCGCTGTCCGCCGGCATTTCATAGAGACTGTAGATGGCCGCGGCTCTGGGTTCTCCGATCGCGCCGTCTTCGAGAAGCTGACGGACCACGCCTACGGAATCAAAATAGAGCCAGTTTTCACCGACGCCCATCACGACGCTGCCGTCGTCCAGATCCCGGAGAGCTCTGGCGGAGCAGATGCTCTGCGCCAGCGGTTTTTCCACCAGAATGTGCTTTCGGTATTCTCTGGCTGTTGCGACGATCTGCTCGTTGAGAAAATAGGGATAGGACGCGATGACGGCGTCCACGTCCGGCCGGGTGATCACTTCGTGATAGTCCCCGGTGATGAAATCGATTCCTCCATAGAGGGCGGCATACTCCCGGTTTTGCTCCGGGTTTCCTCCCGCCAGAGCCACGGGCTTGAATTTGCCATTCATCTGCAAAAGGGCGGGCGCGTGAAAACGGTGAGCGCATATTCCTGCGCCGAGCAGTCCCACTCTCACTGTCTGCATGAAAAAGGACTCCTTTCCCGGAAAAATGTCCGCCCGTGTGGGTCGTACCCACGACGCACACGGGCCGGTGTTACGAATTCTTTCGCCAGTTGAGCTGAAGAGAATCTTCCGTGAACTGCATCACTTCGATCTCGTTGCCCTCGGGATCCTGAATGTAAAAGGCATAGGAGTTGCACTGGCCCCGTCTGTCGCCGGGGTAGGGGGCGGTATAGGGCTTTTTGACATGTTTGGGACCGGCCCAGAGCTGCACGCCTTTGTTCTCAAAGTGCCGGGCCGCCGCGATGATATCCTCCACCAGAACGGAAAAGTGCATGAAGCTGTAGGACGGGATCGAGTATTTGGCTTCATAGGGGGTGTTGAAGAGCTCGACAAACTGGCGGTCGTTGATCTTGAAATAGGCGATCCAGGTGTCGCCCTCACGGAACCCCTCGTGTCTGTGGGCGTCCAGAATGGCCCCTTCGTAGGGCAGAGTGAAGATCTGCTCAAAGCCCATTGTGTCCCGATAGAAAGAACACATTTTCTCAAAATCATTGCATTTGAAGCTGACGTGCGCGATGCGTTTAAAATATTTGCTCATACCGCTTCCCTCCCGCTCTCTCTGATCTGCATGCTGCACGGGGTATACTGCTGCAGCTCGATGTCATTGCCCTCCGGATCCCGGATAAAGGCGCAGAGCGTACCACACATGCCGGGCTGATGGTCGTGGTTGGGCACATCCATCACCCTGCCGTTGTCCACCGGGCCTCTGTAGACTGTGACGCCTTTGCTCTTGAGCATCTCCAGCGTAGCGGCCATGTCGTCCACCTCCAGGCAGAAGTGGTGGAAAGACCGCTCGCTGGTCCTGTTGGGAGAGGGGTATTTGGTGTGGAAAAGCTCCAGAAACTGGTTGTCCGTAATTTCGATATAGGTCAGCCAGGGGGTTCCGTCGTCGTGGAAGAGGGTAAAGGCCTCCTCAAAGCCCATGACGTCGATGTAGAATTTCTTTTCGGCCTCGATGTCGTTGCAGAGCAGCGCAGGGTGGCCTAAAAACGTGTATTTGATATCCATAGTTGTCCTCCATTTGTTAAGCTGCGCTCTTTTTGGCAGCAGACTTCTTATACATCTTTGTCGAGATGGAATCCAGAATCACCGCCATCAGAATCAGCAGCCCCTTGGCCACAATCTGCCAGTTGGCGTCCACATGCATCAGATTCAGGCCGTTGTTTACGATGCCGACAATGAGGCAGCCCACCAGAGAGCCTACGATATTGGCGTTGCCGCCTTTCATGCTGGTGCCGCCGATGACAACGGCGGCGATGGCGTCCATGGTCATATCGGCGCCCGCGGAGAGCTGGGCGGATGCGGAACGGGCTGTCTGAATGACGGCGGCCAGGCCGGTAAAAATGCCCATCGCCATGTAACAGAACACGCGAAGCTTTCCGACGCGTACGCCGCTGACCCGCGTGGCCTCGGCGTTGCCGCCCATGGAGATGGCCTGACGGCCGAATACTGTGCGGTTGAGTATGACCCACATGACAAGAAGAGCCAGGACCATGACGTAAATGGGTACGGGAATTCCCAGCCAGTAGCCCTTGCCGATGAAGTTGAACGCGTCAGGCAGACCCGAGACAGGCACATTCTTCGTCACAAGGAAAGCGACGCCCTTGTACACGGAGGAGGTTGCCAGTGTCACGATAAAGGCGGGCAGGGCAAACAGAGTAATGAGCCCCGCATTGATCGCGCCCATCAGCCCGCCGGCGACAACCGTAACGAGGATGGCAAACCAGATGGGCATCCCGGCAACGAGCAGCTTGCCGCATACCACGCCGCAGGCGCAGAGGATCATGCCAACGGAAAGATCCATGTGGCCGCTGCCCAGAAGCAGCGTAAAGCCGGCGCAGACGATGGCGGAGACCGTCACCTGGCGAAGCACGCTGAGAAGATTGCTCGGGGTTAAAAACAGAGGGGACATGATTGAGAGCGCGATGACCAGGACCGCCAGAATCAGATAGGATTTGTTGCCCAGCAGGACGCTGTTCAGTATGGATTTACCCCTGTTCATATCAATTCACTCCTTATGATGTTTGGTGCCAAAGGCGTAGGCCATCAGATTTTCCTGCGTTGCCTCACTGCGGTCGCATACATGGGCGATACGCCCCCCGCGGATGACGGCGATGCGGTCGCACATTCCCAGAATTTCGGGCAGTTCGGAAGAGATCAGAATAATGGCGATCCCCTGCTGGGCAAGAGAACTGATCAGCCGGTGTATCTCGGATTTTGACCCCACGTCGATTCCCCTTGTAGGTTCGTCCAAAATCAAAACCTTGGAGTTTGTCAGCAGCCACCGGGATATGATGACTTTCTGCTGATTGCCGCCCGAGAGCTGACTCATAGCCTCGTTGGGCGAGGAGTACTTGATGTCGATCTTTCCCGTGATGCTGTCAAACTCCGCTTTCTCCCTGGAGGGACAGTAGAAGCCGAGACGATTGCCAATTTTGTCAAATTTGGCAATGGTGGTGTTTCTCATCACCGACAGGCTGTGGATGGAGCCCATGCGAAGCCGGTCCTCCGTAATCATGCCGATTCCGGCTCGAACGGCATCTCTCGGGTCGCGGATGTTCAGCCGCTGCCCGTTGATGAAAATTTCGCCGCTGTCCCTTTTGTCGATGCCAAAGATGGCGCGCACAATTTCTGTGCGGCCGGAGCCGACCAGCCCGGAAAAGCCCAGAATTTCGCCGGCTCTCACCGAAAAGCTCACGTCATTGACGACTCCGGCGCGCTTGAGATTGCGCACCTCGAGAACGACATCTCCGATCTGTGCGGGGAGCTTCGGGAAGAGAGCGGAGAGTTCCCGGCCGACGATGTACTGAATCAGTCCGCTCTGATCGATCTCTTTGGTTGTTTTTGTGGTGATGTACTTTCCGTCGCGGAACACTGTCAGACGATCGCACACCTCAAACAGCTCTTCGAGCTTGTGGCTGATGAAGATGACTGACGTTCCGCCGGAGGCGAGCTTGCGAATGATGTTGTAGAGCAGCTCCACTTCGACATTGGTCAGAGCCGAGGTGGGCTCGTCCATGATAATCAGGTCAGAGTGGTAGGACACCGCCCTGGCGATCTCGACCAGCTGCATGTTGGCCACGCTCAGATTTGAGACAACGGCTTTCGGATCCAGATGGGAGAGTCCGATCTGCTCAAGCAGCTCTTTGGCGGCTGCGTTTCTGGCGCCCGGCTTGAGGAGCCCGCGTCTGGTGAACTTTTTTTCTCTCCCCAGCCAGATGTTTTCCGCAACTGTCAGCGTGGGAACCAGGCTGATTTCCTGGTGGATCATGGAAATCCCCGCATTCAGAGCGTCGCAGGGGGATTCAAAATTGACTTCCCGCCCTTTGAATATCACCGATCCGCCGTCACGCCGGTAAAGGCCGATCAGGATCTTCATCAGAGTGGATTTTCCGGCCCCATTTTCACCGATCAGCGCGTGGATCTCTCCCTTTTGGACTTCCAGGCTGACGTTATCCAGGGCCTTTACGCCGGGAAACACCTTGGTGATCCCTTTCATTTCCAGCAGCACTTCGTTCATAGCGCATCCCCTCTCAGCAGTCCGGGCCGGAAAAATTCCGGCCCGGACCAGTTTTTAGAATGAAGCTGCAGTCGGTCAGTCGATGGTCATATACTCATCCACATTGCCGCTGTCGACAGGCACGGCGTATAGAGCGCCGCCGTTGAAAGTGGGGTCGGTATACTCGCCGGACAGACACTTCACGGCCATTTCCAGCTGGCCCTCGGCCTGGCTGGACATGAGCATCTTGACAGTGGCGGTCTGCCAGCCGGACTTGACCTGGTTGAGACCGGCCTCAGTGCCGTCCACGGCGGTGATGATGACGTCGCCCGGGGCAAAGCCGGCTGCCTCCAGCGCGTTGATGGCGCCCAGGGCCATGGCGTCAGAAGCCGCGACGACAGCGTTGAGCTCCTTGCCGTGAATCTGAATCCAGTCCTCCATGAGCTTTTGAGCCTGTTCGGTATCCCAGTTGGCGTAGTTCTCGCTGAGGATGTTGACCCGGTCGGGATACTTTTCGGCCAACTCGCGGAAACCGTCTGCGCGGTGCAGCTGGTTGGCCTGCGCGGGATTGCCGAGAATGATGACGGCGTTGAGCGTGTTGGCGGGATCGGCGTTGAGATAGTCCTCGTAGTACTTGGCGTTGAGCTGCGACATGGAGGTCTCATCGAATCCGGTCCAGCGCAGATCCACGGCGTCGCTGTCCATGCCGCGGGTCTCAAGACAGAAGACGCCGGCCTCGTGGATGGCCTCGGCCGCAGGGATGCAGCCCTCGGTGTCACAGGAGGCCAGAATAATCAGATCGGGCTGCTCAAGCAGCATCGTCTCAACATTGGACAGCTGTTTTTCGACGCTGGACTGCGCGTCGGTGTAGAAGAATTCCACTTTGACGTCCTCGTGAGAGGCGTTCCACTTCTCCACGGCGGCCTCCCAGCCGGCCAGGGAGCGCTGCGTATTCTCATCCACAGCGTTGAAAGCATAGCCAATCTTGTAGGTGGTAACATCGGGATCGCCGGAGGAGGTCGGCCCTTCTACATTTTCGGCTGGTTTGGGGCTGCATGCAGCAAAGCAGCAGACCATGGCCAGGGCCAGAACGACAGCAAATACTTTTTTCATTTTCATTGCAGTTGCCTTCCTTACGTACTAAATTTGGCGTTGTTCTCCGCCTTTGCAAAAAGTATAAGCAAACATTGCAAAATTTTCAATCTAATTTTCGTGGAATGTCGCATATTCTATGAAATATACATATATTTCGCCGATATTTCAGACAATTCAACAATAATCGCCGCATATTTTTCAAATATTTCATATTGTTTCATTTTTTCTGCACCAAATCTATTGACTTTTTTCCCTGACTTCCCTATAATTTCCCGCAGTAGGATCTCTCTTAGGAGGTGTAGCATTGATCGACAGAAGTATTCGCATCCGAGACATTGCGCGCAGAGCCGGCGTGTCGCCGGCAACGGTTTCAAGGGTTTTGAACAAGACGGGAAATGTCAGCGCATGGACCACAGCTGCCGTTCTCAAAGAGGTGGAACAGGCCGGTATCGTCCTGCCGGCACCGCAGTCAGACGGCGGTGAAAAGAGGGAGGCCTTTCCCACTGTAATCATTGCCGTGCCGGACAATAACAACAATCCCTTTTACAGCGAGATCATTGCCGGGATCAGCGACTCTGTCCAGTCCAAGGGGTATGTCCCGATGGTCTACACCTCTCATCTGCGCCTTTACAATTACAAAAAGCTGCTGGAATACGCCGCTTTCATCCGTGCGGTGGGTATCATTTCCCTCTATCGAATCGACGATGCTGTCTCCGATGAAATCAGCAAGAGCATTCCGTTCGTTCAGTGCTGTTCACAGCCGGAGAGCCCCTCGATCCCCTATGTCTGCGTCAATGACAAAGCGGCTGCGAAAGTGGCGGCGCAGCATCTGATTCAAATGGGCTGCGACAGGCTGGCCGTCTTTGCACACAGCGGCGTGTCCAAAATTACGGCAAACCGCGTGGCGGGCTTTATGGAAGCGGCGGACGAGGCAAAAATCCAGGTTCCCCCGAACTGGCTTCTGCGCATTCCACACATCAACTATAAGGCGGCATACTCGGCGGCAAAGCAGCTCTTTAACCGGGATCGCATCCCCAACGGTATTTTTGCCATCACCGACGTCGCGGCCATTGCGGTGCTCAACGCCGCACAGGATTCCCACATCCGCGTCCCAAACGATGTGATGATCGTCGGCTTCGACAATCTGGAAATGTCGGAGATCACGCGGCCCTCTCTCACCACCATCAATCAGCCGCGCTATGAGATAGGCTTTGCCGCCGGCGAAATGATGTACGACTGTGTCACCAATCCCGATACCAAGCCCAACAACATCGTGTTCAACTGCGAGCTGATTGTCCGGGGCTCCACATCTGCCAAATGAGCGGCCCCTGCTCCAACCAAAGACGTTGAAAGGAGATACGAATGAACTATCAAGCGGTAATTTTTGACCTGGACGGGGTGATCTGCCACACGGACAACTATCATTATCAGGCGTGGAAGCAGATGGCCGACCGCGAGGGAATCTATTTTGATGAGAGCATCAACAGCCGTCTTCGCGGCGTGAGCCGTATGGCGAGCCTTGAAATCATTCTGGAGCGGGCGCAGCGCACCTACACGGCGGCGGAAAAAGAGGCGTTGGCCGCTGAGAAAAATGAGATCTACCGCCAGCTTCTGATGAATATGAGCCCGGCGGATCTGTCACAGGACGTGGCTGCCACCCTGCGGCAGCTGAAAGATGCCGGGGTGAAGATCGCCATCGGCTCTTCCAGTCGTAACGCCAAGACCATTCTGCGCCAGATTGGCATTTTTGACTGGTTTGACGCCATATCCGACGGCGAGAATATCACCCGTTCCAAGCCGGATCCCGAGGTGTTTGTCAAAGCCGCCGGGATACTGGGTCTGGCTCCCAGCGCGTGTCTGGTGGTCGAGGACGCCGACGCGGGCATCCGGGCCGCGCACGACGGAGGCTTTCACAGCGCGGGCATGGGAGATGCCTGCGGGAATGACGAGGCCACTTATTCTATCATCGCCTTTCATGAGCTTTCGGATATTGTTTTGGGAAAGAGAATGCAAAACGGCCCTGTGACAGAGTGAAAGCGTTATTTACAGGAATGATACAGATTGAAAAAAGCGACGCTCAGGAGTATTCCTGAGCGTCGCTTTTCGGTTGAGCAAAAGGATGGTGCTGCCTGTTTCCGCACGCATGTTGAGCCGGCCGGTCGGCTCCGTGTTCAGCGGTAGGGCTTGTCGAGCGGCGTGTGGCGGAAGTGTCGGCGCCCCTCGGCGTAGTCGGCTACGATCTGGCCGTGGCCGCACAGCAGGTACTTGTAGGTCAGAAGCCCCTCAAGGCCCACCGGGCCGCGCGCGTGGAGTTTGTTCGTACTGATGCCGACCTCCGCGCCGAATCCGTAGCGAAAGCCGTCGGCAAAGCGCGTGGAGCAGTTGTGGTAGACGTTCGCCGAATCGACCAGCTGCAAAAAGCGCTCGGCCGCGCCGGCGTCGCCGGTCACGATGCAGTCGGTGTGATGGGAGCCATAGGCATTGATGTGATCGATTGCCTCGTCGAGCGAGTCGACCACCTTGATGGAGAGGATGTAGTCGAGATATTCGGTGTGAAAGTCCTGCTCGGTCGCGGCCGAACAGTCGATGACAGCGCGTGTGCGCGCGCAGCCGCGAAGCTCGACGCCGCGCGCCTCCAGCGCCGCTTTGAGCCGGGGCAGAACAGCCGCCGCCGCATCCGCATGGACGAGCAGCGTTTCCGCCGCGTTGCAGACCGCGACATACTGTGTTTTCGAGTCGACCGTGATGTCCACTGCCATGGCAGGGTCGGCGGCCCGGTCGATATAGACGTGACAGATGCCGTCGGCATGGCCCATGACGGGGATGCGCGAGTGATCCATGATGTAGCGCACAAAGGCGTTTGAGCCGCGCGGAATGATCAGGTCGACGTACTCGTCGAGCGCGAGCATCTCGCCGACCTCCCCGCGGGAGGTCAGCAGGTGCATGAAGCCGTCGGGCACGCCCTCGGCGACCGCGGCCGCATGGATGACGTCAGCGAGGGCCCGGTTGGTGTTCGCCGCTTCGCTGCCGCCCTTGAGAAGAACGGCGTTGCCGCTTTTCAGACACAGCGAGAGAATTTGAACCAGCGCGTCCGGGCGCGACTCAAAGATGACGCCGATGACGCCGATGGGGCAGGCGACGCGGTAGAGCTCGAGCCCCTCGTCGAGGGCCGAGGCCCAGAGTGTGCGGCCGACAGGGTCGGGCATGGCGATGAGCTGCCGGATGCCCTCGACGCAGGTCGCGATTTTGGCGTGGTCGAATTTGAGCCGCCGCAGAAGCTCGGGCGCGAGGGCCGTGCGTTCGCCCTCGGCGAGGTCGAGACGATTTGCCTCGACAATGGCCTGCTCCTGCCGCAGCAGGGCGTCGGCGATCGCGCCAAGCGCCGCGTTTTTGGTCTCATGGGGCAGGGCCTGCAGGGCAATGAAGTCGTGTTTGGCGCGCTGCGCCATCTCTCTTGTCGTCATGGGATCACCTCTCTACCCATTGTAAAGGCTCGCGGGAGCCGTGTCAAGAAAGCCCCTTGCGGGGCAGCAGAAGGCCCCTTGCAGGGCAGGTCGCTGGCGCGACAGCTATTGAAAACCCCGGCAAAACGACAGTTTCGCCGGGGAAAAGGAGCGCACACAGGACCGAGCGGACCTTGCGAGGAAGCTATTGGGTGATCGCAGTCGCAGCCGCATTTCAGAGGCCAACCATCACGAAGTGACGGCCCCTAGCGGGGCAGCAATTGGGCCCCCACCGAAACCGCAGTTTCGGTTGAGTGATCGCGGCCGCAGCCGCATTTCGGAGGCCAACCGCCACGAAGTGGCGGCTCTTGGGCCGGAGATGCGCGGCAGCGCGAACTGGCGTGGCGGGATAAGATCAGATAAGGCTAGCGGGAATAGGCCGCGACGGCCCGCAGGCCTAGTCCCGTAGGCGGTGTAAGCGGCGAAGCCGCCCCGCCGGAGGGGCACATCAAAATAAAGGGGCCCCCACCGAAACTGTAGTTTCGGTGGAGTGAGTGCGCAGCGCGAACTGGCGCGCCAGCGCCTAGGAAGCCCGAATTGATTTCGGGCTTCCGCAGATTCAAATAAAGGGGCCTCCACCGAAACTGTAGTTTCGGTGGAGTGAGTGCGCAGCGCGAACTGGCGCGCCAGCGCCCAGGCGGCCCGGGTTTCCCGGGTCGCCGCACATCAAAATAAAGGGGCCCCCACCGAAACTGTAGTTTCGGTGGGGAGAGGACTTTGCGAGGACGTGTCAGCGGTGGTCCGCCATAAAGAAGACGGCGAGCACACCCGCGCCGGCGTGGGTGCCGAGCACGGTGCCGACGGTGTTGATGAAGACATCGCGCACACCTGCGCGCTCGCGCAGGAGCTGCGCGAGGGTGTTGGCGTCCTCCTCACAGTCGCCGTGGACGAGGAAGACCCTCTGGTCTTTGAGATTTTCGCCGCGGTCGATCGCGGTCTGTACCAGCGCCTCAATCGAAGCCTGGCGGCCGCGGCACTTGCCGATGGGCACGAGCTTGCCCTCGTTGTCAAAGCTGAGCATGGGCTTGATGCCGAGCATGGAGCCCATGATGGCCGTGCCCTTTGACAGGCGGCCGCCTCGCTGCAGATGGAACAGGTCGGTGACGGTGAAAGCGTGGTAGACCCTGCGCTTGTTCGCCTCGAGCCAGGCGGCGTTGTCTTCGATGGACATCCCCGCGTCGCGGTTGCGCACGGCAAAGTCGACAAGCAGCCCCTCGCCGAGCGAGGCCGACAGCGAGTCGACAATGATGAGCCGGCGCTCGGGATACTTCTCGCGCAGCTCCATCGCGGCGAGCATGGCGGTGTTGTAAATGCCGGACAGACCGCTGGAGAAAGCGACATAGAGCAGATCGTACCCCGCCGCGAGCACGGGCTCCATCACCGCGTCCATCTCGGCGGTGTTCGCGACCGCCGTCGTCGGCAGAATGCCGCCGCGCAGCCTGTCGTAGAACTCCCTGGTGGACATGCCGCAGTCGGGGCCCTCGTAGTAGGTGACCCCGTCGAGAATGAAGTTCATGCGAAGTGGGCTGATGTCGTGCTCTTGAAAGTAGGAAAAGGGAAGATCCGAGTTGGTCTCGGTCATGATCTTATAGGTGGGAGTGGCTGGCATGGGTTGCCTCCTTATGGGAAAACAGATTTGCCGCAATGCGGCATACATGCAAAAGTATAGCGGATTTCTCCGCAAAATACCACACTTTTTGTCCCAGCCGGCAAAGCTTTAAGAATATCGTAAGAAAAGCCGCAGCCCTGCGGAATTTGATTTGACTTTGCGGGCCTTTGCTCTTAAGATAGAAGAGAAGCAAAAGAAAAGGATGGAAGAACCATGGAAAAACCGAGTCGCGTGGTGGTCAAAATCGGCTCCTCCTCGCTGACCTATGAAAATGGAAAACTCAATCTGCGCCGCATGGACCGTCTGGTGCGCGTGCTCAGCGATCTGCAGAACAGCGGCGTGCAGGTGGTGCTGGTCTCCTCCGGCGCGATCAGCGTCGGCTTTCGCAAACTCGGCCTGCCCGAGAAGCCGCATGACATCCCCGGCAAGCAGGCGTCGGCTGCGGTCGGCCAGTGCGAGCTGATGTACACCTACGACAAGCTCTTCTCCGAGTATGGCCACGCGGTGGCTCAGGTGCTGCTCACGCGCGACGTGGTCGAGAACGCGGAGATGAACGAAAACGCCGTCAATACCTTTGACACACTGCTCGGGCTCGGGGCCATTCCGATTGTCAACGAGAACGACACCGTCTCCATCGACGAGATCAAAATCGGCGACAACGACACCCTCTCGGCGATGGTTGCCACAATGGTACGCGCCGATCTGCTCGTTTTGATGAGCGACATCGACGGCCTCTACGACAGCGACCCCCATACGAATCCCGGCGCCCGGCTCATTGAGCGGGTCGAGCGGATCACCGATGAGATCATGGCCCTCGGCGGCGGCTCGGCGAGCGCCGTCGGCACCGGCGGCATGCTGACCAAGCTCACAGCGGCGAAAACCGTCACCGCGCAGGGCATCGACATGGTCATCGTCTCGGCCGAAAACCCCGATATTCTGTACGATGTGCTCGACGGAAAGCCCGCCGGCACACGTTTTGCCGCCCAGTAGGCGGGGAGGAACCCAGTGGAAGAGAGACAGAGAAAACCGGCGCCCGCCGGAAAAAAGAAGAACCAGACGGGCCTTACGTTCCTGATGGGCTGCGCCACCTGGGCGGTGGTATTGGCTCTGGTGATCGGGGGGATCGTCTTTGTCGTGTCGCGCTTTCGCGGCGGCGAGCCCACCCCGCCGGTGGACAACAACGACCCCGGCAGCGGCGGCATGCTCGACCCGGACTATGTCATCGGCGTCGATGACGACCCCGTTGAGGAGGAGGAGCCGCTCGACATCGCCGCGCTGAAAGAGGACGATGTGGTCTACCACGATTTTCTGAGCGTGCTGGTGTTTGTCGACTTCCCCTATTTTGCCTCACCGGCCGAGGCCGACATGGCCCACCTTGTCACATTCGGCATCTGGCAGGCGCTGCAGAGCGGCGAGCAGGTCGAGTACGGCGAGCAGAGCATCATGGTCCCCCAGGAGGCGGTCGAGCAGGAGATCGCCGCCGTCTTTGACGGCGCGCCGCCCATCGTGCATCAGTCGGTTTCCATCTACGGGGACTTTACCTACAACGCCGAGAACGCGCGCTATGAGATGCCCATCTATGGCATGGAGAACATGAACCTTCCGCGCATCCGCTCGGTGACGCCGCTCGAGAACAGTGTCTACGAGGTGGTCATGGACTACATCGACTCGGCCGCGCAGGACACCTATGAGCACGCCGAGGGCCCGCGGCCCGAGGCGGTCAAGACCGTCAAGCTCACCGTTCAGGGCACGGTGGGCGACTACCGGGTGCTCTCGCTGAGCGCCTTTGCACAGGCCTGACGGCAGAACCCGCAAGCCGCACCGAAAGGTGCGGCTTTTTTTCGCCATTGGGGATTTTGCCCAACGCGGGAGGTCCATTTTCTGTCAGTTTGTTTCTTGACAACGGTGATGGGAGCCGATAGGATAGAAACAAGGCAAAATCTGATATTTCAGATTTCAGAATTGTCAGAAATGAGGCGAGAGTATGAGAGCACTGGTATTGAAAGAGTACAAAAAGCTCGTGTGCGAGCAGATTCCCACACCCGACTGCGGCGAGGGTGAAGTTCTGATCCGGCTCAAGTGCTGTGCGGTCTGCGGCAGCGACGTGCACGGCTACGATGGGAGCACGGGCCGACGGATCCCTCCCATCGTCATGGGACACGAGGCGTCGGGCGTGATTGAGAAAGTCGGCGCAAAGGTGAAGAACTACAAGCCGGGCGATCGGGTCACCTTTGACTCCACCGTCTACTGCAACGAGTGCGAGATGTGCAAAGCCGGGCGGGTCAACCTGTGCCGAAACCGGCGGGTGCTGGGGGTATCCTGTGACGAGTACCGCCGCGATGGGGCCTTTGCGGAGTACATTGCGGTGCCCGAATACATTCTCTACCGCCTGCCCGACAACGTCACGTTCCGCCAGGCGGCCATGGTGGAGCCGCTCTCCATCGCCTACCACGGCGTCACCCGCGCCGAAATTCGCCCCGGCGCCACCGTCGCAGTGGTCGGCGTCGGCACCATCGGCATGATGGCGCTGCAGCTGGCGAAGAGCATGGGAGCGGCGACGGTCATCGCCGTCGACATTGATGAGAAGCGCCTTGAGATGGCGCTGCAAAACGGGGCGACCCACGCGGTCAATTCCCGCGAGGCAGACGCGCTCGAAAGACTGCGCGCCCTCACGCCGGGAGGCGAGGGCGTCGATGTGGCGGTGGACGCCACCGGCATTCAGGCGACGGCGGACCTCTGCGTCAACGCCGCCGTGCTCGGCGGACAGGTGGTCTTTGTGGGCAATCTCGCCGCGCGCATCGAGATTCCGCTCCAGGTGGTGGTCACGCGGGAGCTGAGTCTGTTTGGCAGCTGCGCCTCGGCGGGCGAATACGACAAGTGCCTTGCGCTGATTGCGGGCGGCCAGGTCGACGTCGACGCGCTCATCAGCGCCGCGGTGCCGCTCGAGGAGGGCGCCGAGTGGATCGAGCGGGTCTATCGCCGCGAGCCCGGGCTCTACAAGATCGTTTTGACAATGGAGTAGGAGGACAGGATGAGAAAGATCAAAACCGCAGTCGTCGGCTGCGGAAAAGTGGGCGACTTTCACGCCGCGGCCTACCGGGAGCTGGAGAACAGCGAGCTTGTCGCGGTCTGCAACCACAACATCGACCGGGCGCAGGCCTTTTCGCAGAAGTATGGCGTGCCGGCTTTCTGCTCCATCGAGGAGATGGCCCGCGCCACGGGGGTGGAGGCGGTCAGCATCTGCACGCCGCACCCCGCGCACGCCGAGCAGGTGGTGCAGGCCGCTCGCTGCGGGCTGCATGTGATGGTGGAAAAGCCGCTGGCCTCGTCGCTGCAGGACTGCGACAGGATGCTCGCAGCCGTGAGAGAGGCCGGCGTCACGGGCGGAATGCTCTGTCAGCGCAGACTCTACCCCGGGTCGCTGCGCATCCGGCGCGCCATTGAGCAGGGCCGGCTCGGCCGGCCCATTCTCGGCAGCGTCAACATGCTCGGCTGGCGGGATATGGCCTACTACCACAGCGATCCCTGGCGGGGCACCTGGAGCGGCGAGGGCGGCGGTGTGCTCGTCAACCAGGCGGTGCACCAGCTCGATCTGCTCTTGTGGTTCATGGGCGAGATCGAGGAGGTTTACGGCATGTGGGATACGCTCAACCACCCCGAGCTAGAAGTGGAGGACACGGCGGTCACCGTTATCCGCTTCAAAAGCGGGGCGCTCGGCAGCATCGTCGCGAGCAACTCCCAGAACCCGGCGCTCTTCGGCCGGGTACGGGTACACGGCTCGAACGGCGCCTCGGTGGGGATTCAGACAGACGGAGGGGCCATGTTCATCGCGGGCGTCTCCTCGGTCACCGAGCCGCCGCTCAACGACCTTTGGACTGTGCCGGGAGAGGAGAAGCTCCTCGACGAGTGGGTGCGCGAGGACACGGAGCTCTTCCAGTCGGTGGACGCTACAACCCACTTTCACCGTCTGCAGCTTGGCGAGTTTCTCGACGCCGTCGCCGGTGGGCGAAGCCCGATGGTACCGCTTGAGGACGGCCGCCGGGCGGTCGAGCTCTTCACCGCCATCTACCGCTCACAGCGCGACCACCGCCCGGTGCGCTTTCCGCTTGAGCCGGAGAACACAGAGGATTTCGACGGCAGACTCCCGCGCTGAAGAGAGACACAAAGACAGACGCCCCGCCGGGCTCAGCCCGGCGGGGCGTCTTGCGTCGAGATTGCGGCTTTCTCAGGCGGGGCGCAGATCGCGCATGGCGCGGTCGCACTGCTCATAGTGCTCAATCTTGTGGTTGAGCCGCTCGAGAGTCTGCTGCATCTGCTCCATTTTGCCGAGCAGCAGCTCGCGCTGCTCAAGGAGAAGCTGAAGCCGTGCGCCGGTCGTGCTGTCGCCCTGCGCAAAGAGGGTGACATACTCGATGAGCGCTTCAACCTGAATGCCAGCGGCGCGCATGCACTTGATGAACTCCACCCACCGGCAGTCCTCCTCCCCGTAGTCGCGTATGCCGCCCGCCGTGCGGGGCACGGTGGGAATCAAGCCGATGCGCTCATAGTAGCGCAGAGTGTCGGCCGAGATGTCATAAGCTCTGCTCACTTCCGCTATGGTCATGGATGAATCCCTCCCTCAGCGGCCGAAGACGGCGGCCGCTTTTTTCATATTTTCCACGGCGGGCACCTCAAAGGGGCACCGCCGCTCGCACGCGCCGCACCCGATGCACTCGCCCGCCCCATGGGGCAGGGACGCATAGTGCTCGCGCACGGTCTCGGGCACCGCGCCCTGGGCACGTGCGAGGTGATAGAATTTGGTCACTGACGCCACGTCGATGCCCACCGGGCAGGGCGCGCAGTGGCCGCAGTACATGCAGTGGCCCCGCCAGCTGATCTTGGGGAAGGCGGCGAAAGCGGCAGCGTAGTCGCGCTCAGCGGCGGGCGCTGTCTCATAGGCCGCGCTCGCCTCGAGCTCGGCGACCGTGTGCGCCCCCGCGAGAACGGTTGCCACCGCCGGGCGGGTCAGTGCGTAGTGGATGCACTGGAATGCGGTCAGCGCCGCGCCCGCCGGGGAGAGGGAGGCGTCGAGCAGATCGCCGCCGCCAAAGGCTTTCATGACCGTCACACCGACGCCGCGCCTATCGCAGGCCTCGTAGAGCGCCTGGCGGGCGGGGTCCATATTCAGCAGGGGCCGCTCGTAGTTTTTGTCGTCCCAGAGAGCCTCGACGTCCTCGTCGGCGGGCAGCAGATCGTAACAGGGGTTGACGCTGAACATCAGCACCTCAATGAGCCCGCTCTCGACCGCCGCGAGCGCCACCTCGGGATTGTGGCTGCTCATGCCGATGTGGCCGATCCGCCCGGCGGCTTTGAGCTCGTTTGCATAGGCCATGACCGGGCCGCTGGCCACGGCGTTCCAGTCGTCCATCGAGTCGACGTAGTGGATCATGCCGACCTCGAGAAAGTCGGTCTCAAGCAGTGCGAGCTGCTCTTCAAAGCCCGCGCGCACCTCGTCGATGTCGCGTGTGCGGCGGTACTGGCCGTCGCGCCACACCGAACAGAGGTGACCCTGAAGAATAAATTTGTCGCGCCGGCCGCGCAGCGCGCGCCCGAGGCGGGCGCGGCGGTCGGGGTTCGACAGATAGAGGTCGATGTAGTTGATGCCGAGCCGTTCGGCGGCGTCGAGAAGCGGCTCGGTCAGCTCGCCGCCGTGGTCGACAAATCCCTCGCAGCCCATGCCGATCTCGCTGACCGAAAGCCCGGTCTTTCCCAGTTTGCGGTAAATCATGACACTCACTCCCAATCTGTATGCTTATCAATAGAATATCATCTGGAGTGTACTCCAAGTCAAGAATTTTTATCAGATGTGCTGTTTTTATCGGCCGGCGGCGTGAGAGCGCGGCATTTTTCCCCTGCGGTGCGGCCGAGGCGCTTTTTTTGAAATTTGCGCTTTTTTTCCCACAGACGGCCGGATACAGACATATTTAAAAGAATTTCAACAGCGTTCCGCCCGGGGGAACCCCGGTGTCATTCCGGCATAGGATGTTGTGGGGAAAGAATCTCTCCCCTATGATTAGGAGGGAATAGAATGGGTATTACCAATTCCAATAAAACGGTCAACATGACCCAAATCGACTGCGAGGGCTCGTTTCGTGTGACACTCGCGCTGACGGCGGCGCCCGACATCGTGTCAAACCCGACGGACATCGTGCTCGTGCTCGACCGCTCGGGCAGCATGGCGGGCTCGCCGCTTGCCAATATGAAAGCCGGTGCGAAGACCTTTATCGACATCATCGAAGAGGCCACCGACGGCGTGCAGGACGGCGTGATCGGCTCGGGCAGCCACATCGGCATCGTCAGCTTCGCCTCCACCGCCGTGGCCGACACGCCGCTGATCACATCGGTCGCCACGCTCAAGAGCGCTGTCGACTCGCTGACGGCCGGCGGCAACACCAACCACGCCGACGCGTTCACCAAGGCCATGGAGCTCTTTGATCCGAGCTCCTCCAACCATAAGGTGATCGTGATGTTCACCGATGGCAACACCACCACCGGCGCGCCGCCCGCTCCCGTCGCCGCTGCGGCCCGAGCCGACGGCATCACCATCTACTGCATCGGCCTGGTCGGCGCCAATGGGGTGGACGTCAACACGCTCAACGAGTAGGCGACCGACCCGAACTCCTCCCACGTGGCGGTGACGCCGGACGACGCCGAACTCGAACAGCTGTTCAAGGACCTTGCGGCGAACATCTCAAAGCCCGGCGCGACCAACATCGTCATCGATGAAACGGTCATGGCGGACTTCGTCATCACAAGCATTCTGGCGCCGACGAAAGGCTCCGCCACCATGCTCAACTCCCGCGAGCTGCGCTGGACGATTCCCGAGCTCGGCGTGGATGCGGGCGAAGGTGCGGCGCTTGAGTTCATTGTCCGCCACACGGGGCAGACCTCGGGGACGAAGCTGGTCAACGAGTCCATCGAGTACAGCGACACAGAGGGTAACGTGGTCACATTCCCGGAGCCGGTCGTCAATGTGGACTGCGGCATCGTCGTCAACCCCGAACCCTGTCCGGTTCCGACAAATCTCACCGTGGACGGCTGTTCGGACTCGGTGGTCGTCGATCTCGGCGACACCTATCTGGAGTCGCTGGGCAGAATTGTGCAGGCCGACGTCACGATCAAAAACGTCTGTCCCGGCAAGAGGGTGGCGCTCGCCGTGATTCTCACTGAGATCGATCAAAACGGCCTTGAGCACCAGCGCGGAATGAAGACCATGACCATTCCCGCCCACAGCAGCCCGACCTGCCGCGACGTGCTGGTCAAGTGTGTGAAATTCGTGGTGCCGGAGGATCTCGATACCTCGGGACAGCGGCCGCTTGCGCTGTGCAACGCCCGTCAGTTCCGGGCCAGAGTGATCGCCCACAACATCGATACAGACTACCGCTGCTGCGAGTCGATTCTGACCGTATAACCAACGTTGAAAAGAGCGTACCGGGTCACCCGGTACGCTCTTTTTTTTGAAATTGCGCAGTCCGTCACCCGGCTACCGTGCTCTTTTAAGAAATCCGATACCGGTACTGCACCTCGCGCAGAGGCTTGCCGCCGATGCAATCCTCGAGTGTGCAGCCGCTCGGAGCAAAGCCGTGGGCCTCATAGAACCGGCGGGCGCGCCGGTTCTCCTCGAGAACCCAGAGATAGACCTCGCGAAAGCCGAGTTCCCTGAGCCCGTCGAGCGCGCGGCGCAGAAGCTGTGCGCCGAACCCGCGCCCGGCATACGCGGGCAGAAGATAGATGGAAATGAGCTCGCCGAACCCGGCCATCCCGTCGAGCCGCGCGGGGCCAAAGGAGGCTGTGCCGACGATGCGGCCGCCGTCGAGCATCACCAGAGACCGGCGCGGCGGGGCGTCGAGAGAGGCGGCCCACCGGTCCGGCTCGAGCGCGTCGAGATAGGGCTGCGGCACGATGCCGCGGTAGGCGTGGCGCCAGCTCTTGACATAGACGCGCCCGACTGCCAGCCGGTCGTCGCCCGGTTCCAGCGGTCGTATTTGGATGGATACAGACATAAAAAATCACCTCGGTCCCCCAGCGGGGCAGGTCACTGGCGGCCCTTGCGGGGCAGCAATTGGGCCCCCAACGGAACCACAGTTCCGTTGGGGAAGAGGAGCAGTCGCGTAGCGGGCAGATGCCGGCGATGAGCCGGCGGAGCTGAGCGAAGCGTACTGCGACGAGCGGACTTTGCTCTCGGGGCCCCCACGAAAACCGCAGTTTTCGTGGGGAGAGGAGGAGCAAGGGAGTGCAATGAGAAAGCGCCGCCCATTTGGGCGGCGCTTTTGAATGGAGCGGACTTTGCTCCGACGTGGAGCGGGCGATGGGAGTCGAACCCACCTCCGAAGCTTGGGAAGCTTCTATTCTACCGATGAACTACGCCCGCATGGTGAAAACAAGTATACCATAAACCGGCCCGGGAATCAAGAGAAACCGGGCGACTTTGCGGCGGCGAAAAAAGTGGTGCAAATTTGTCAAAAATGGGAACAAAATCGCCGGATATACGTTTATATCTGGTAGAACACCCAACAGAAAACAAAACAAAGGAGAAACCAAAATGGGAAAAAGACTGAAATCAGCCGCTGCGCTGCTGCTGGCGCTCGTACTGTGCCTGGGGCTCGGCGCGAACGCCTTTGCGTATGACGCCGCCGAGGCGGGCAGCCTTGCGGACGCTCTGAACACGCTCGGCCTCTTCAAGGGGACGGACAGCGGCTATGATCTTGACAGCGAACTCACCCGCGCCCAGGCGCTTGTGCTTCTCGTGCGCCTGATCGGGCAGGAGGTCGAGGCGCTCTACGGAGAAGAGCGCTCCCACCCGTTTACCGACATCCCCCAGTGGGTCAACGGCTATGTCGGCTACGGCTATGAGAATGGCCTTGCCGCAGGCGTCACCCCCACCGAGTTCCAACCCGACGAGCGGGCGAGCGCCCAGGTGTTTGTCACCTTTGTGCTGCGTGCGCTCGGTTACAAGGACAGCGCCGACGGCACCGTCTGGGACAACTGGAAGACCCTTGCCGAGAGCGCCGGCATCCTGCCGGACGGCGTCAACACGGACAAATTCCTGCGCGGCGACGCGGTTGTGATCTGCTACGCGGCGCTTGACGCCAAGGTGCAGGGCGGCGAGGGGACGCTTGCCGACAAGCTGCTCGCCGACGGGGCGTTCAACAGCCTCGCCCTCGCAACGGCCCGCGCGCTCGCCGGCAATGAGGTCACAGCGCAGAGCTCTCTTATCGACATCATGGGCGCGGTCTATGCGGGCGTCGACACCATGGAGCCCTCGCGGCTTCACGTCGCAGAGATCACGGAAGAGAACCTCTCGTTCTACTTCGGCGCTGAGAACATCCCCTTTGTCGAGGGCATTGCCTGCGAGCCCATGATGACCGCGCAGGCCCACTCGGTCGGTCTGCTGCGCGTCAAGGACGGCACCGACATCGAGAAGACAAAGGCGGACATCCGCGAAAACGTCAACCCCCGCAAGTGGATCTGCGTCGGCGTGTCGCCGTCGAACATCCGCGTTGAGAGCATCGGCAATCTCATTCTTCTGGTCATGGACAACAGCGCTCCCGACGAGCTCGCGCGCAACTTCCGCGCGCTCGACAGCTCGCTTGCCACCCCCGATGCCAAGGGCATGATCAAGATCGGCGAGACTTACATGGAGGCCGGCGAGACGGTCGATCAGCAGTCTGTCAGCCGCCTTGCGCGGGTGATGGAGAATCTGCGCGCCACCTACTTTGCGGACAGCGACGTCTACTACGCCATCGTGCCGGACAAGACCTACTACGCCCGTGAGCTGACCGCCGACTACATCAACCACAGCGCCATTGTCGAGCAGCTCTCCTACGAGCTTCTCGACTGGAAGACGGCGGATCTGACCGGTCTTCTCACGCTCGATGACTACTATGTCACCGATCCCCACTGGCGCCAGGAGGAGCTTCTTCCCGTCGCCGAGGAGCTCGGCAAACTGATGGGCTTCACCGTCAACCGCGCCTCTTTCACCACCCAGTCGCGCGAGGGCTTTGTCGGAACCTATCGCCAGAAGCTCGCAAACCTGCCCGGTGAGACCGTCCGCTGGCTGACAAGTTCCGCCACCGAGGCCGCCGTGGTCGACAACTTCTCGAACCAGGCTTTCAAAGAGGTCTATGACGTGGCCCGCCTTGACACCGACATTGCCTACGACCTCTTCCTTTCGGGCGCGACGCCGCTGACGGTCATCGAGAATCCGAATGCCGCGGCGAAGCGTGAGCTCGTGATTTTCCGCGACTCCTACGCGAGCAGCCTCGCCCCTCTGCTGATCGAGAACTACTCGAAGATCACCATGGTCGATCTCCGCTACATGCACAGCAGCCTGCTGCCTGAGTATGTCGACTTCACGGATGCGGATGTGCTGTTTCTCTACAGCGACCGCCTGGCCAACGACAGCCTGCTTCTCAAGGCTGACGTCCCGGCAAACGACCAGCTCAATATGGTCGGCTGATTGCCCCACGACAAAGAGAGCGGGGCCGGTTTTTAAACCGGCCCCGCTTTTTCTCTGCGAATTACATCTGAAAGACAATGCCGACGACCGCGGCCCCGGCGAGAAAGAACACCGGGTGGAGCTTTTTGACCTTGGGCAGATGGGTGAGCACAAGGACCACCACGAACAGAATCAGAGCTTTCAGATCAAACAGCGTCGTGATGCCGGGGGCAGCCTTGAACGCATCAAAGGTGAACACCGAGGTCTCGAGCACCTGCACCGCGGCCGTCGCAATCAGCGCGCAGACCGCCGGGCGCAGGCCGTAGAATGCGTTTTGGACAATGGTGTTGCCCTTGAACTTGTCGAGGAATTTCGCGATGATGAGAATGATGATGATCGAGGGGATGATCTCGGCCAGGGTCGCGATGATCGAGCCGAGCACACCCGCCACATTGAAGCCGGCGTAGGTCGCCATGTTGATGCCGATCGGGCCGGGAGTGGATTCCGAGATGGCGATCATGTCGGGCAGGATCGCCGCGTCAAACCAGTCGTAGCGCGCCGCAATGTCATAGAGGAACGGCAGCGTTGCGAGGCCGCCGCCGATGGCGAACAGCCCGGTCTTCAAAAACTCCCAGAACAGCAGAAGATAGATACTCATTTGCTGCCACCCGCCTTTCTGCCCGAGGCAATGCCCTTGACGACAATGCCGATGACAATCGAGCCCACAACAATGAGAATGGGCGAGACGTCAGTGAAGAGCGTCAGCGCAAAGGCGACGGCGAAGACACAGAATGCAATCAGATCCTTGACGCCGGCTTTCCACATTTTGAGTATGGCGTTGACCACCAGCACGGCGACCGCCACGCGCACGCCGGCAAAGGCGTACTGCACCACGTCGAGATGGATGAAGTTCTGAATGAAAGCCGCGATGACCATGATGATGATCAGCGACGGACACACCACGCCGAGCGCGGCCGAAATGCCGCCGAACACGCCGCCGACCTGGTTGCCGATGAAGACAGAGGTGTTGACCGCGATGACGCCCGGCGCACACTGGCCCAGCGCGTAGTAGTCCATGACCTCCTCCTCAGTCGCCCACTTCTTCTTTTCAATGACCTCTTTTTGCAGCATCGGCATCATCGCGTAGCCGCCGCCAAAGGTCAGAGCGCCGATTCGGTTGAACGTCAAGAATAAGTCCAAATACTTGTTCATTTACCTGAATCCCTCATTTCCTGTCCATTGTGAATTTCGTAACAGTGCACGGGAATCATTTTACCATTCCAGAGGGGGAAAAACAAGCGAAAAGTGCCAAGATTATATTGAAATTGTATCATTGTATTATTTATCGGAAAAAACGGCGTAAAGTTTGGTCATATGGCACAAGGGCCGTATGGCAGCGGCCGCGCTTGATTCCGATGCGTGCCTGCCGCCGCTGCCGGCCGGGCAAAAACAGAGGCCGCCGATTGCTTTGCTGCGGCGGACAGTATGCGACAAGGCGTTTCCCTTTTGCGAAATTTTATGATATGATAATCTTGTATTTTTATCGGCAAAGGAAGTAGAAGCATGGCGACGAAAAAGACCACAACCAAAAAGAGCCCGGCGGGATCGGGCCGCACAAAGACCTCAGCCAGGGGGACTTCTTCGCGCGCACGCACAACGACCCGCACCAAAGAGAAGCCCATCTCGGTCGCGCGCCAGGTCTGGGCGCTGGTCATCATTGCGCTTGCCATTTTCATCGGGGTGAGTCTCTTTTTCGATGTGACGGGCGTCTTCGGCCGGTTCCTCAAGGAGACGCTGCTGGGCCTGTTCGGCGCGGCGGGCTATCTCGCGCCGGTCATCATGATCTACTGCGCCATTGTCAGCGGCGTCTGGGGCAACAAAAAGGGTTCGACGCTCAAGATTGTCGTCGCCTGCTGCCTGGTTGTGGTGGTGTCCGTCGCGGTGCATCTGTTCATCAAAACCGAGATGCCGACCGAGAACATTGTCAAAAGCCTCTTCATCGGCGGCCAGACTGCGAAGACCGGCGGCGTGGTCGGAGGTCTTCTCTACAGCGGCCTTGTCAAGATCTTCGGCGACATCGGCATCGGGTTGATTCTCATTCTGCTCGGGGTGATCGCCTTTGTGGTGCTCTCGGGCGTCACGTTTGAGGAGATTCTCCGCGCCGTCTTCCCGAAAGAGGTCGACACGGACTATGAGGACCCCGAGGCCGACGCCCCCTTTGTGGAGGCACCGGTCAAAGAGCCGGAGCCGGCGCCCGACCGCACCAGCAGCTTTGCCGGCGCGCTCTTCGGCCGCCGCCGGCCGCCGCAGGTGCCGCCCGAGCTCAAAAAGGAATTTGACATCGACGTCAAACTTGATGAAAACGGCGTGCCCGTCAGCACACCGGCGCCTGCCGCCGAACCTGCGCCCGCGGCGCCCGTGTCCCATTTCAGCCCCGACATCGACAGTCTCTTCAATAAAAATAAGGACCTCTTTGCGGACAAGCCCGCCGAACCCGCGCCCGCGGCGCTCGAGCGGGAGGAGCCCCTGCCCGTGCCCGAGCACATGGTCGAGGTGACCAAGAAAGACATCATCAAGGCGCAAAACGAAATTGCCCAGACCATCGAGCAGACGGCGGAGCAAGAGAAGCCCGAGTACAAGTATCCGCCGGTCATTCTGCTCAACAAGGACGCAAAGCAGGGCCGCACCGACTCGGCCGAGGAGCTCAAGCTCAACGCCCAGAAGATCGTCGACACGCTCAAGAGCTTCGGCGTCGAGACCAAGATCGTCGACGTCGCCAAGGGCCCGACGGTCACGCGCTACGAGCTGCAGCCCTCGGCGGGCGTCAAGATCAGCAAGATCACGGGCCTCGCCGACGACATCGCGCTCAACCTCGCGGCGATGGGCGTGCGCATCGAGGCGCCCATCCCCGGCAAGGCCGCCGTCGGCATCGAAGTGCCGAACAAGAACGTCAGCACCGTCTACATCCGCGAGATCATCGAAGCGGCGAGCTTTCGCGACGGCAAGAGCCCGCTGACTTTCGCCCTCGGCAAGAACATCTCGGGCGAGTGCGTCGTCGGCGACATTGCGAAGATGCCCCATGTGCTCATCGCGGGCGCGACGGGCTCGGGCAAGTCGGTGTGCTTGAACTCGCTGATCATCAGCATTCTCTACAAGTCCTCGCCGGAGGAGGTCAAGTTCATCATGGTCGACCCGAAAGTGGTCGAGCTCGGCGCCTACAACGGCATCCCGCACCTGCTCATCCCGGTCGTGACCGACCCGAAAAAGGCGGCGGGCGCGCTGTCGTGGGCTCTCGGCGAGATGGCCAAGCGCTACCAGCTCTTCGCGGAAAAGGGCGTGCGCGACTTAAACGGCTACAACGCCATCGCCGCCGGCGACGACGAGACCGAGCCTCTGCCGCGCATCGTCATCATCATCGATGAGCTCGCCGATCTGATGATGGTCTCGCCGGGCGAGGTGGAGGATTCCATCTGCCGCCTCGCGCAGGCGGCGCGCGCCGCGGGCATGCATCTGGTGGTCGCCACCCAGCGCCCGTCGGTCGACGTCATCACCGGCATCATCAAGGCGAACATCCCCTCGCGCATCGCGTTCTCGGTCTCGTCCCAGGTCGACTCGCGCACCATTCTCGACATGGGCGGCGCCGAGAAGCTGCTCGGGCGCGGCGACATGCTCTACTACCCGGTGGGCGCGGCAAAGCCCGTGCGGCTGCAGGGCTGCTTTGTGCACGACAAGGAGGTCGAGAGCGTCGTCGACTTCATCAAGAAGAACGACACCGTGACCTATGACCAGACCGTCATCGACGAGATCGAGCTCAAGGCCGCGCAGACCAAGGGCGGCCACGGCAAGGGCGGCGGCGCAGACGAGGGCGGCGAGGAGGACGAGATGCTCCAGGCTGCCATCGAGTGCGTGGTCGAGACCGGCATGGCCTCGGTCTCCATGCTCCAGCGCCGGCTCAAGCTCGGCTACGCGCGCGCGGCGCGCATCGTCGACGAGATGGAGGCGCGCGGCATCGTCGGCCCCTACGAGGGCTCGAAGCCCCGGCAGGTGCTCATCACCAAGCTGCAGTGGCAGGAGATGACCATGCGCAAGCTCGACGAGGAGCAGTGAGATGGGGGAATATCTGATTGTCTCGCCCGAGGACATGGCGCGCCGCGGCGTGCAGACGCTTGACTTTGTGTGCATCACGGGCGACGCCTATGTCGACCACCCCTCGTTCGGCACGCCGCTGATCGCGCGCTGGCTCGAGCGCGAGGGGTATGCCGTGGGGCTCATTGCCCAGCCCGACTTTCACTCGACGCGCGACTTCATGCGCCTCGGGCGGCCGAACTATGCCTTTGTGGTGTCGAGCGGCAACATCGACTCGATGGTGGCCCACTACACCGCGGCGAAGAAGCGCCGCTCCGACGACGCCTACACCCCGGGCGGCAGGGCGGGCCGCCGGCCCGACCGCGCGGTGATCGTCTACTGCCAGAAGCTGCGCGAGGCCTATCCCGATGTGCCCATCGTCATCGGCGGCATCGAGGCGTCGCTGCGCCGCTTTGCCCACTACGACTACTGGGACGATGCCGTGCGGCCCTCGATTCTGCTCGAGAGCGGGGCCGATCTTCTCGTCTACGGCATGGGCGAGCTGCAGACCAGCGAGTACGCCCGCCGCTTTGCCGAGGGGCGGCCCGCCTCCAGCATGACCGACATCCCCGGCACGGCCGTCGTGGTCGACCGTCTGCCGAAGAATTTGAAAAACGCCGTCGTCTGCGAGAGCCTTGAAGAGGTGTCCTCCGACAAGGCGGCCTACGCGCGCGCCTGCAAGACCCAGTACGACGAGCAGGACTATGTCACCGGCCGTACCGTCTACCAGCGCCACGGGGACGTCTATGTGCGCCAGAACCCGCCCATGCGCCCGCTGACCCGCGAGGAGTTCGACTCGGTCTACGAGCTGCCCTTTCAGTACTACTACCACCCGAGCTACGAGGCCGAGGGCGGGGTCGCCGCCATCGAGGAGGTGGAGTTTTCCATCATCCACAACCGCGGGTGTTTCGGCACCTGCAACTTCTGCGCGCTGGCGTTTCACCAGGGGCGCACCGTGACCAGCCGCAGCCGCGAGTCGGTGGTGGAGGAGGCGCGCCGCTTCACGCAGAACCCGCGCTTCAAGGGCTATATTCACGATGTCGGAGGGCCGACGGCAAACTTTCGCGTGCCCTCCTGCCAAAAGCAGCTCAAATACGGCGTCTGCAAGGACAGAAAGTGCCTCGCGCCCACGCCCTGCAAGGGCATGAGCGTCACCCACAGCGACTATCTTGAGCTGCTGCGAGAGCTGCGCGCGCTGCCGGGCGTCAAAAAGGTCTTCATCCGCTCGGGAATCCGCTTTGACTACTTGATTCTCGATCCCGACACGACGTTTTTCCGCGAGCTTGTGCAGCACCACATCAGCGGTCAGCTCAAGGTCGCGCCCGAACACATGAGCGACGATGTGCTGCGCGAAATGGGCAAGCCGCCCATTGCCACATTCAATACATTTTGTAAAATGTATAACAAGTTCAATCGGGAGTATAAAAAAGATCAATATCTCGTGCCCTATCTGATGTCCTCCCATCCGGGGTCGACCATGCGCGACGCGATCAAGCTCGCGGTCTATCTCAAGCAGTCGGGTCTGCGCCCGGAGCAGGTGCAGGACTTCTACCCCACGCCGGGCACGATTTCGACCTGTATGTTCTACACAGGGATCAACCCCCTGACCGGCAGGAAGGTGTATGTGCCCCGCTCGCCGCAGGAGAAAGCGGCCCAGCGAGCCATGCTGCAGTTCTTCCGGCCGCAGAATCAGGCGTCGGTGCGCGAGTCGCTGCGCCGCGCCGGGCGGGAGGATCTCATCGGCTTTGGCGCGCAGTGTCTTGTGCCGCCCGAGCCGCGCCGCCGCGCGCACGAGGCGCCGCTCAATCTGCCCGGCCGAGGGGGAAGAGGGCGCGCTGCAAAGGGCCGCGGCCGCCCGCCGCGCGGGCGCCGCTGATTGACACGGCGCGCCGGCGTGTGCTAGAATGAGTAGCGTCACGCGGGCGTGGCGGAATTGGCAGACGCGCCAGACTTAGGATCTGGTGGGCTTCCCGTGCAGGTTCAAGTCCTGTCGCCCGCACCATGATTGGGTGACAAAAAAGATGTCACCCAATTTTTTTCAGTATTCATGTGGGTTTGTGGGCTTAAAGAAAAAACTTTTTAGAAGGTGTAAATCACAATGTCCCAGGTAACAAAACGGGCGTTGGAGCAGTCCCTCAAAAATCTGCTGCTGAAAAAGCCGCTTACAAAAATCACGGTAGGTGACATTACAGAGGATTGCGGAATCAATCGCATGACTTTTTACTATCACTTTAAAGATATATACGATTTGGTCGAATGGTCGTGCCTTGAAGATGCCAAACGGGCGTTAGAGGAAAAGAAAACCTACAATACATGGCAGCAGGGGTTCTTACAAATATTTAAAGCGGTGCAGGAAAACAAACCGTTTATTCTGAATGTTTACCGTTGTGTTCACCGAGAGCAGGTTGAAAAATATCTGCAGCCGCTGGTGGATCAACTGCTTTTGAATGTTATTAACGAGGAGGCAGCCGGGATAACGGTTCGAGACGAAGATAAGCAGTTTATTGCACAGGTTTATTCTTATATGTTTATCGGGCTGATGCTCGACTGGATCAAGGACGATATGCGCGAAGATCCGCAGCAGATTGTGGAAAAGCTATCTAAGCTGATAAAAGGCTCTGTGTCGGTAGCTCTTTCCAGATTCAAACTCTGATTTTATCATTTTAACGGTTTTGATAAAACTTTTTACATTTTCTAGTCCCATGATAAGAATTTTGTCACGGGGCTTTTTTTGTTTATTGTGCCCCTGATGGGAGTAGGTATAATGAAAACAGAAAGAAAAAACAGGAGGTTTTCGTTATGTATTATTCTGCAGGAACTTATGAATCGTTTGCCCATCCCGAGAAACCAAAGGATGTAGATAAGAAATCCGCTTACATTATTGGCACGGGGCTGGCCGGGCTGACCGCTGCTTTCTATCTTGTGCGTGACGGACAGATGAAGGGGGAGCATATCCATCTGCTTGAAAAACTCGAGCTTGCCGGCGGTAGCTGCGACGGACGCAAGGATGTGACAAAAGGCTTCTTCATGCGCGGAGGCCGTGAAATGGATAACCACTTCGAGGTCATGTGGGATACCTTCCGGGATGTGCCTTCCATTGAAACACCAGGGGTTTCGGTACTGGACGAGTATTACTGGCTCAATAAGCACGACCCGAATTATTCTCTTTGCCGTGCTACAGTAAACCGCGGCGAAGACGCCCATACAGACAAGAAGTTTTTACTGGATAAAGACTCGGCGATGGCTTTATCCAAGCTATTCTTAACACAGGAAAAGGATTTGGAAAATAAAAAGATTTCCGATGTGCTCCCCGAATCCTTCTGGAACACAAATTTCTGGCTCTATTGGCAGACGATGTTTGCCTTCCAGCGCTGGTCGAGCGCTTTGGAAATGAAGCGTTACCTTTGCCGCTATGTGCATCATATTGACGGCTTGCCGGATTTCAGCGCCTTGCGTTTCACCAAATACAACCAGTATGAGAGTATGATCCTGCCTCTGGTAAAATATCTGGAGAATCACGGCGTGCAAATTGAGTACGGTATGGACGTAAAAAATGTCATAATCCAAACCGAGGGCGATAGGAAAATTGCAAAGCAGATCCTTTATGTAAAAGACGGTAAGGAGCAGAGCATTGACCTGATTGAGGATGATCTCGTATTCATTACCAACGGTTGCTGCACCGATACTTCCTGTTACGGCGACCAGACCCACGCCCCGGACTTGTCTGCCATTCACAACGGCTGCGGCGAATCGTGGGATATGTGGAAGGCCATCGCCGCCCAAGCCGAGCATGGAGAGTTCGGGAATCCGGATGTCTTCTGCAGCAATATCGATGCCACCAACTGGATGAGTGCAACCGTAGCGACATCCAACGAGGAAATCATCCGGCATATTATGAATGTCTGCAAACGCGACCCACGCTCTGGAAAGGTAACGACCGGCGGTATTGTAACCGTTAAGGACAGCACCAATAACTGGTATCTTTCCTGGACAATCAACCGTCAGCCACAGTTCAAGTCCCAGGATAAGAGCATGGTTTTGGTATGGCTTTATTCGCTCAATACGAATAAAGAGGGCAACTATGTAAAAAAAGCGATGCGTGACTGCACCGGCGAAGAGGTTTGCCGCGAGTGGCTGTACCATATTGGTGTTCCGGCCGATAAAATTGATGCTCTCGCCAAGGAGGCCTGCAATACCACAACCTGCTTTATGCCGTATATCAACGCCTTTTTCCAGCCGAGAAAAGAATCCGATCGCCCGAAGGTAGTGCCGCAGGGCGCTGTGAATTTCGCATTTATCGGTCAATTTGCCGAGACACCGCGGGATACCATTTTCACTACCGAGTATTCCATGCGTACGGGTATGGAGTCTGTCTATACCCTGCTGGATATTGACCGCGGCGTACCGGAGGTTTGGGGCAGCAAATACGATGTGCGTGAAATTCTGCGAGCCTGCTATTATGCCATTGACAAAAAGCCGTTATTAGAGGCGGAACTGCCCTTTGCAGAAAAAGAGTTGTTGAAGCTCGTTATAAAAAAAGTGAAAGGAACCGATTTGGAGCTTTTACTGAAAGACAGCGGTTTAATCAAATAAAAGTATGTGTATCGAGGCCGAAATTTGGAACCCCAAAATGAGACATCCAAATTCCGGCCTCTTTTTCTACGCTGGAAACCCAAGCTTCAGTTCAACTTTTCAGAGCTCCTTTTTCTTGCGGGAATGGGGCATCTAAATCGCAATGTAAAATGAGAATAGACTCATGCCGAACCGGGATTCTCATTTTGAACCGGGTATCTTTTTTGTAACGCAAACCCACGTCGGAGCAAAATCCGCTTTGCGCCTCGGGCAATCGGTTCGTCTGCCGGCGGCACACTTTCGACGCAACCTGGTTTGCGGCCGTGGGAGCGCACTGTTTGAAGAGACCTTGTGAAAAAGTAGTCAAAATAATCTTGCCTGGCGCGCGCTCTATGATATAATAGGCTACAGAGCTGTAATTCTGTTTGAATCAGATTGTGAAACGAACTCTCTGGGAATACCAAAAGAGGCGGCGGAAAAACACAGTCAGTGAATTTGTTCGCGCCATGTTCTGCACAACAGGTGAAGACTTTGACGGACAAGCAGGCCGGCCGCCGTGACCCGCCGGCCGAGCTGAAACCGGTAAAGCTTTCCTGTGCCACATGTCCGCGGCACTTTGGAGTACGATATCAGAGAGACCACGAAAGGAGCGTTACCATGTACTGTACGCGAAACATCACCGAATCCATCCACTGGGTCGGCGGCAGCGACCGCCGCCTGGCGCTGTTTGAAAATCTCTTTCCGATCCCGCGGGGCGTCGCCTACAACTCCTACCTGATTCTCGATGAGAAGACGGCGCTGATCGACACGGTCGACTCCTCGATCACCCGCCAGTTTGTCGAGAACATTCTGCATACGCTCGGCGGCCGCCCGCTCGACTACCTTGTGGTCAACCACATGGAGCCTGACCACTGCGCGAGCATCGAGGAGCTGATGCTGCGCTTCCCGAATCTTCAGATCGTGGGCAACGCCAAGACCTTTGCCCTGATCGGCCAGTTTTACCATCTGCCGCTCGAGGGGCGCACCGTCACGGTCAAAGAGGGCGACACTCTGCCGCTGGGCCGCCACACGCTGTGCTTTACGTTCACGCCCATGGTCCACTGGCCGGAGGTCATGATGACCTATGAGCGCAGCGAGAAGATTCTCTTCTCGGCTGACGCCTTCGGCAGCTTCGGCGCGCTCGGCGGCAACCTGTTCAACGACGAGCTCCACTTTGAGCGCGACTGGCTGCCCGATGCCCGGCGCTACTTTGCCAACATCGTCGGCAAGTACGGCCCCCAGGTGCAGGCGGCGCTCAAGAAGCTTTCGGGGGTCGACATCCGGCTGATCTGCCCGCTGCACGGGCCGGTCTGGCGAAGCGACCTTGCGTGGTTTTTGAACAAATACGACCTCTGGAGCCGCTATGAGCCGGAGGAGCGCGCCGTCGCGCTGTTCTATGGCTCGATGTACGGCGACACCGAGAACGCCGTGAATATTCTCGCGGGTCAGCTCGCGCAGGCCGGTGTGCAGGACATCGCGGTCTACGACGTCTCGAGCACCCATGTCTCGCAGCTTATCGCCGAGATCTTCCGCTGCAGCCATCTGGTGTTCGCCGCGCCCACTTACAACAACGGCGTATATCCCGCCATGGCGAATCTGCTGCACGACATGAAAGCCCTGAATGTGCAGAACCGTACCGTGGGCCTTGTGGAGAACGGTTCGTGGGCGCCCGCCGCCGGCAAGCAGATGGCGGCGATGCTCGGCGAACTCAAGGGCATGCAGATTCTCGAGCCCGTGGTCACGCTCAAGTCGGCGCTCGACGAGCAGAGCCTCGCGGCACTTACACAGCTCGGCGAAAGCCTCGCCGAGAGCCTGCGCGCATAGAAAGACAGAGAGAAAGCGGACCCTGCGGGTCCGCTTCTTATTTTGAAGTGAGCTTTATAAAACGCAGAGAAAGGCCGGTTCAGTCCAAACACCATTTTGCAATCTTTGCAATCAGCTCTGTCGGCAGCGCTTTGCGATAGGGAAAGTAGATTGCATTTTTCTCTGTGACAAAACCGTCTAATTCGCAGGCAAATGCTTCAATGGCTTCAGCCCCTGCATAAAAACTGATGTGGTTTTTGCAGGCGGAAAAAGAGACGGACTTTCCCTCTTTTTCATAATACGGCATACTCCACAAGATGCGTTCATTGATAGATGGGGCGCTGCTTTGCAATGTGGTCATCATTTCTGTCAAATGGGAATGTGCTTCCGGCGGCTGCAAAGCGATGTATTCCAATACAGTCTCAGGCGCTTTTCCGCAATAGTGTCCCTGATTTGTTCTTTTAAACGCTCTTTTGCATTTGGGGCATATCCACATATATTATTGCCGCCTCCTCTGTTGCATTGATTCATTTTAATATTTGTCCCGATTCGGCCATGTGTCACTGCTAAAAAGCTATGAAAGAAAGGCCCGAACAGTTTAAGGCAATCTGCATTGAAAAAATACAGAGAGATATCGTATAGTTGAGTAAAGAGAGCTTAAGAGCTTTTGCATCTATATAGAATGTATTTGGCAAAGGGGTGTGATGAAATGCAGATCATTGACAGGCTTTTGGAAGCACCGTGTTACATCATGGATTTTCTTCCTCGACAGACTCCAAAGGATGGGAGCGGACAATTTTTTAAAGTAGAAAACTATTTGCTCAACCATTACGGGCGCTATGGGTTGAGAGAAAGATACACTCGTGTTATTTTGAAAGCAATGTGCTATTATCCAGTATCCGTTCATTGGGGCGGATGGATTGAACAGCCTTTGCCTGACCAGATGGCGGAAATCATTGACACCATTATGGAAAATCATTCAGGCGATATGAATATGCTATTCACAAGTAAAAATGCCCTGCTTCAATTTGGATGGGATTGCCTGAATATAAGCATTTATAATCCAGACGAAGAAATGTGTATCCTGTTTGAGCGAATCGCTGCCTCAGAGGGATTGTTTTGGCGAAAATCAGAATAAGCTGGTGAATCTGCCACTAAACCGGCACGTACAGCCCAGAGGAGCAAGGTTGACATATGCCTTGCTCCTTTTCCTGCGCCAATGTTGATCTGGCAGAGTTTTTTCCGTGCGGCTTCGGGTTGACATAGGAGCGTTCCATCATAAAAAATGGCTGCAGACTAAACAGTCGGCCGCATAGGGCGTGCCCTCTGACAGAGACTGCATTTTATGAAACTTCGCTTTGCCGGTGTAAAAATCCTGCGTGCAGCAGCAGCGTCGGGTCCATGCCGCTGCCGGAGAGAGCGGCGCCGGTCCGGCGCGGGCCGCGCAGCCGTCAGTCCATGATGCTGTCTGCCACGAGCTGCGCCCACTGCTCGAGCGCAAGAGAGCTGCCGCCGGACTGATAGAAGAGCACATGCACAACGACGCAGCCGTCCTGTATCACAACCGTCGGAAAGTGCAGCCCGGTGTAGTAGGCCGTCGCATAGTCCGCGCCGAGATCGAGCGGGCCGATCAGCTCAAAGCCCTTTTCGCGGCTGTCAATGCGGCGGTACTCGTGCGCGAGCCGCCGGGCGAGCCAGGGGCTCGCCGCCTCGTGGTAGTCGACATAGAGCCCGCCGTCCAGCAGAACGCTGCCGTCTGCGCCGGTGATCTGCGCGTGCTCGCCGTAGTCGAAATTGCGCGGGGCGAGCAGATCCGACCACTCCTTGACGCAGTTGAAGTTGAGACTCATGCCGCGCATGGTCATACGGTAGCCGACGCCGTCGGGGCCGGCAAAATCACGCAGGGTGGCAAAGGGAAACTCGCCCGCATAGTCCTCGAGCGGAATTTTATCCCCATTCATGACGTCGACGCTCCACCCGCGCAGCAGAAGAGCGGCAAACAGAACAATCAGCGCGAGCTGCAGCGCGTTTTTTGCATGGTAGCGGCCGGCTCTCTTCGGGCGGCTGTCTGCCGTCTCCCAGCCGCCGCTTCGAAGCTTCTTCTGCAGCCGGCGAAGAGAGAGAAAGGCCGCCAGGGAATCGGCGAACATCCACACGGCGAGCAGTGCCCCCAGAAGAAAAAACCAGGTTTTCACATTGATCATGGTGAGAAACAGCCCGCCGCGCAGCATGAGAAGCGGATAGACGATCAGCCAGAACAGAATCGAGAGAACCGAGCCCGCCTGGCGCTTTTTCACGCTCTCCAACGCCAGCGCCTGCACCAGGGGATCGGTGTTCAGCTCCCGCGCGCCGGGCTCAAACGTGCGGTAGATGTAAAAGCCCCCGCGCCGCGCCACATAGCTCCAGGCGTATTTCTCGCCCAGCTCCACCGCCTGCAAGTCCGGCTCGCCGCCGTCGTCCGCCCACATGCTCGTGCTCTTCTGGGCGGCCTCGAGGCGGTATCGAGCGGGGCGGGGCTCGCCGCACTCAAAGACCGCCACACCGGCGAAAAAGCCATCCCGGGCCAGAAAGAACCCGCGGCCCGCCATGTCACAAAGCCAGCTCTCCATGCCCTCGACATCATAGGCGGGGCAGGGGGGCAGGCAGTATTTTCGCCGTCTCTTCTCGTCTGCCATCTTCAACCCTCCGACAGGCCGGCAGCCTCGGCGTCGGCAACACACTGCCGCAGACGCGCGAGCTCCTCGCGGTAGGCCGCCGCGCCTTTCTGTGTGATGCAATAGGTGCGCCGCCTGCCGTCGACCTCAATTTCCCGAATGTATTTTTCCCGCTCGAATTTGGCGAGAATGGTGTACAGCGTCGCCGGCCCGATTTTGAGCCGGCCGCCGGTGTGCCGGTCGATGTAATCGGCAACATCCGTTCCGCACATGTCGTGCTGGCGAAAGGCCATGAGCACATAGAACATGGATTCCGTGAGCACTTCCATCGCCCTGCGCGGCATGGGAATCCCCCCTGTAGGTGATATCGTATTATGATATCATTTTATGATATTATAAACCAAAAGGTGTGTCCTGTCAAGCCGCCGCCGAAGACGGCCGCGCAAAGCGGGCGTCGGTGGGCTTCCAGGGCGACAAGAACAGCAAATGACAAACTGTCGTTTCAAAAGCGCCCCCGGGAGGGAGCTTTTTTTATCTGTTCGTCAAACAGGGTAAGACAGGTGTAAGATACAGCCGGATGGCAAACACTAGGGAAAAAGAGAAACGGAGGGCCCTTATGAACCAAAAGGAATATCCGCCCGAGGTGCAGAGCTTTCTCGAGCATTTGCGCGCCATGGAGCGCAGCGAGAGCACCATTGAAAAGTACCGCAGAGACATTCAACTGTTTTACCAGCATCTGCCGCAGGGCGGGCAGATCACGAGAGAAGCCACTGCCGCGTTCAAGAGCGCGCTCTGCGCGCACCGGGCAGCTGCCACCGTAAACTCCATGCTGGTGGCGCTCAACGGCTATCTCACCTACATCGGCAGACCCGATTGTCGGGTGAAGCTGCTGCGGCGCCAGCGCAGACTCTTTCGCGAACAGAGCCGGGAACTGACGCGCGGGGAGTACGAGCGGCTGCTCGCAGCGGCCGCCCATGCCGGGCGCGAGAGGCTCGGGCTTTTGCTGCAGGCCATCTGCGCCACAGGCGTGCGCGTGGGCGAGGTGAAGTATCTCACGGTGGAAGCTGCGCGCGCCGGAAAGGCTGAGATTGCGCTCAAGGGCAAGGTGCGCACCATTTTGCTGCCCGGCAAGCTCTCGCGCAAGCTTCTGCGGTATGCCGCGGGACAAAAAATCGCCTCGGGCGAGATCTTTCTCACCCGAGGCGGTCGAAGTCTTTCCCGCAAGCTGATCTGGGCCGAGATGAAGCGCCTGTGCAGCCGTGCGGGGGTGGAGCCGTCCAAGGTATTTCCGCACAACCTGCGCCATCTGTTCGCGCGCTGTTTCTACCAGTCCTGCCGCGACATCGTCCGGCTCGCGGATGTACTGGGTCACTCCAGCGTGGAGACCACGCGCATCTACCTTGTCTCAACCGGTGCGGAGCACGAGAGAACGCTCGACCGGCTCAGACTGATCTCATAGACAAAATCAGAATTTTGTCCACTTCCATAGCAGAATACATAGAAAATCCATTTTTGTGACACCTCTAGATTACCATGATTTCCCCTCGAATTCAATCATTTTTGTGTTTGGAACGCAGGAAACCAGGCCGACGAATCGCTTGAATCTTCATCGGTCTGGTTTTGTTGTTTTTCAGCGGCTCTTTTTGGCGGAACCGCTGTTTTTTTTCGCGTTTTTTACGCGATGCCCAGCGGGGAAGTGGACAAAATTCTGATTTTGTCCACCCCTGAATCCGAGGGAGGAGTGATGCGGCACTCACTGTGACAGACGACCCCAAAAGACTAAGAGGAGGAAATGCAACATGAGTACAAGATGCAAAAAGTGGCTTGCCTGCGCGCTTGCGGTGGGTATGCTCCTCGCGGCACTGCCGGCGACGGCCCTCGCCGCCGCGAGTGAAATCACCGGCGTGAGCGTGGTGGACGGGGACGACGGCTACACCGAGGTGGAAACCCCCGTGCCGGGCCAGAAGCTGACGGCAAACATCCAGACTGACGACGGCGTGATCGGCGCCTACCCGCGCGATGAGAGAGCGAGCTACAAATGGTACTACGAGGACAGCAGCGATACCGTGCTCGGCACAGAGCCGACCTACACGGTCACCGGCGACAACGCCGACAGAACTCTCTGCGTCGAGGTCAACGTGGAGGGCCTCACAGGCGGCCCGCAGACCTGGAAGGCGACCGCCGCCGTGCCGAAGCCCACGGTTGACAGCGTGAGCGTGGTGGACGGAGACGACGGCTACACCCCGGTGGAAACCCCTGCGCCGGGCCAGAAGCTGACGGCAAACATCGTCACGAGCGTGGGCGTGATCGGCTCCTACCCGCGCCATGAAAAGGCCCACTACAAATGGTACTACAAGGACAGCAGCGACACCGTGCTCGGCACGGAGCCGACCTACACCGTCACCGGCGACAACGCCGACCGGACTCTCTGTGTGGATGTGAGCGTGGACGGCTACGAGGGGACAAAGACCTGGGAGGCAACCGCCGCCGTGCCGAAACCCACAGTCGACAGTGTAAACGTGGTGGACGGAGACGACGGCTACACCCCGGTGACCGTCCCCGTCGCCGGTCAGAAGCTGACGGCAAACATCGTCACAAGCGTGGGTGAGATCGGGTCCTATCCGCGCCATGAAAAAGCACACTACACCTGGCACTACGAGGGCAGCGACGCGGTGCTCGGCACCGAGCCCGTCTTCACGGTCACACAGGACAACCTCGCACAGGTGCTCTGCGTGGATGTGAGCATCGAGGGCTATGAGGGCACAGCGAGCTGGACGGCCGCAGGCGCCGTAGAGGAACCCGCCGTGACCCCGCCCTCCGGCGGCGGTGGCGGCACCATTGTCGCGCCCTATGCGATCACCGTTGACAAGAGCGAGCACGGAACCGTGACGGCGAGCTCTCCGAGCGCTGTCACAGGCACCACCGTCACCCTGACGGTCACGCCTGATCAGGGCTACTTCCTCAAGAGCATCAGCGCCGTAGACGGGGCGGGAACCACCCTGTCGCTGACCGAGCTCGACGGCGGTAAATACACCTTTACCATGCCCGGCAGCGCCGTCACCGTCAAAGCGGTCTTTGCGCCGGACGGCAGCGCAACCGGTCTGCCCTTTGCCGACGTCCGAGAAAACGACTGGTATCTCGGCGCGGTGCGCTACGTCTACGAGGCGGGTATGATGAACGGTGTCGCCGCTGACGCCTTTGCCCCCAACGCGACGCTGACCCGCGGCATGATTGCCCAGGTGCTTTACAACCTCGAGAGCAGGCCGGCAGTCACCGGCTCCGCCTTTGACGATGTGGCCGCGGGCGCCTGGTATGCGAGCGCGGTCAACTGGGCCGCCTCGAAGCAAATCGTGGGCGGCTACGGCGGCGGTCTCTTCGGCCCCGAGGACAGCATCACCCGCGAGCAGATGGCGGCAACGCTGCTGCGCTATGCCGGATACAAGGGCTATGATGTGAGCCAGAGAGGCGATCTGTCGGCCTTTGCCGACGGCGCAGAGACCTCCGCCTGGGCGGTTGAGTCGATGCAGTGGGCCGTCGGTACGGGACTTCTCTCCGGCAGGGAAAACGCCGTACTCGATCCGACCGGCACAGCCACCCGCGCCGAGGTGGCGCAGATTCTCATGAACTTCTGTGAGAAAATCGCAAAGTGACCACTCTCTAATAGAGGGGCGCTCCCACGGGAGCGCCCCTCTTTTTTGCCAGCGGCGGGTGTCCGCACGGGTATTTTTTATACAATTTCGGCCGTGTGACAAAAGTTTTGACACCGGCACGGTGCTGTCGATTGCAGGGCGGGATGCGCGGCGCTACACTGGAACCAGTGAGAAAAAGGAGTGTCGGTTATGAAGAAAATCGGAAAAATCCTCATGGCGCTGGGCACTGCCGCCGGGGCGGCGGGCGCTGTGGCGCTCGCGCGCGAGGCGCGGCGGACAAGGCAGGCAGAACAGGCTCTCGAGCAGATGCCGCTGCACCAGCTCAGAGAAAGATTTGCCGCGGTGCACCGGGAGCCCGGCCGCACGGTTATCACCATTCCCGACAGCATGCTTCTGGCCGATAAGCT
This sequence comes from Feifania hominis, assembly GCF_014384765.1. Lineage (NCBI taxonomy): Bacteria > Bacillati > Bacillota > Clostridia > Eubacteriales > Feifaniaceae > Feifania > Feifania hominis. The sequence goes on from NZ_JACRSP010000005.1 coordinate 146,009, forward strand.
GAGAGTCTGCGCGGGTGTTTTGAGAAAGCCGAAAGGGGGCGCCGGGGATGCGGAGAGTGGAAGCGAACTTTGACTTCGCGCGTGAAATTGCCGCGCGGTGGAACAAAAAGCTCAAATCGGTGCGCATTGCGAGTTTTGTCATCAGCGTCCTGATGGTGGTCTGCGCCGTGCTGTGCATGGTCTTCCCCGTGCAGTCGGTAGTCGTGGCCGAGATACTCGCCGCCGTTGTCATCATCGCGCTGGGCGTCTATGAGTGCGTCGACTACTTCTGCGCACCCGCCTATCTGCGCGAGGCCGGTGTGCTCGTCAGCGGCATTCTCAACGCCGTGCTCGGCGTCATGCTGCTCTGCTCCCCGAGGGGGGCTGCCATTTCGAGCTTTGCGTTTCTCTTCGGCGTTGTGATGATGGTGCTCGGCGTCGACAAGATCGCCCTCGCGGGCAAGCTGAGTTACTTTGCCGTCACCGGCTACGGCTGGGTGGTCGCAAGCGGCGTGCTGAACGTCCTGGGTGCGGTGGCTTTCTTCGTCGCCCCGTTTTTCTCGACACTGGTGCTGCACGCAGTGATCGCAGGCTATCTTCTCATCGACGGCGTGACGCTCTTCATTGAGGCGATCTCGATGAAAGATCTGAAAATCCGCTGAACATGACAAAAGAGCGCGCCCCTTTTTGGGGCGCGCTCTGCGTTCAAAGGTACAGGGCCTTTTTGGGGCAGGTCTCGATGCAGGAGAAGCACAGAATGCACTCGGTTCCAAAGCGGCGGTTTCGCGCGTTGTTTGTCATGTCGACGTCCATTGGGCAGACGCTTTTACAGACCCCGCAGCCGACGCACTTCGCCGTGTCGTTTTTCACGCGCAGCAGGGAGAAGTAGCTCGCGGGTTTTAAAAAGACCGTAACGGGACAGACATATTTGCAAAAGGCCCGATTGTCGCGCAGCGCAAAAGCAAGGCCGATTCCCACCGCATAGTAGAGCAGATTGCCCGCGAGAAAGCTCCAGAACATGATGCTCTCGAGGTTGGGAACCCGCAGCACGAAGAGAGCCCCCACAAAGAGCAGCGAGAGCGCAAAAACCAGGTACCGCACCACGCCGAGCCGCCGAAGTCTCGGCGCGCGGGGTGTCTTGAAGGGCAGCAGATCGAGCACCATTGCCGTCCAGCAGGCGTAGCCGCACCAGCCCCGACCGAAGAAGAGCGGGCCGAGTATCTTGGCGACGACATAGTGGATGACCGCCGCCTCGAACACGCCAAGAAACAGATAGTACCAGAAGCCCTCAATCTGCATATTCTCTCCACGGAGAATCCCGAGGTAGACTAGCATGTAGAGCCCGACGGCAAACTGTACGACCGTGCGGGCATGGCGCAGACGTGCGGCGTAAAAGGCGGTGCCGAGTGCGAGACAGGTGCCGATGTAGGAGAAGTTGAACAGGTAGAAGAGGTTGTCGAGCATGAGCCACAGTGTGACGGCAATCGCCTCAAAGAGCAGCCAAAGCAGTACCGAGACCGTGTATTTTTTCATAGCCACCTCCCTGGCGCATCCGCCTGTTGTGCGGGCGCCGCAGGCTTATAATACCATGTTCCCCGGCGGCCATGCAAGGGGAGCACATGGCAGGAGAATCCCCCGCGCCGCCACATGACTGGAACACAGATGGCGTACGCCATGTTTTGCGCGTGGAATGGGATGGCAGAGCCGATTCAGCTGCCCGGCAGAGTGTCGGCCACGCGTAAAAAACCTGTTATTTTGCGATCTGTTTGCCTTGACGCAGGACAGGCGGCGGGATATACTCTTCTTGCAAGAACCCAAATTCATATTGTGAGGGAACAAAAGATGAAAAAGAGAACCATTGGTATCCTGCTCGCTCTGACCCTTTGCCTTGGCTTCTGTGCCGGCGCTCTCGCAACCGACGGCAACGAGACCATCAGCGCGATTCTCAACCGTAAGGTCAAAATCTCCTACAACGGCGAGATTCAGAATCTCAAAGACGGCAACGGCGTCGCGGTCTATCCGCTGACCTACAACGGCACGACCTATCTGCCGGTTCGCGCGGTTGCGGGTCTTCTGGGTCTGCCGGTCGACTTTGACTCCTCGACGGACACCGTTCTGCTCGGCACCTCAGAGAAGCAGCCCTCTGCGCTGGTCAGCAAGACCAACAGCGGCACCAATGAGTACTCCTGGATCATCCGTGAGAGCGAAGAGCTCAAGATCACCGGCGACTCCGGCATTCAGGAATATCAAAACGGCATCGCCTGGAAAATCTGGAACGGCAGCGCCTCGGTCAGCAGGGAGCGCGTGCTCTACTTTGATCTGAGCGGCCACACCGAGATCAGCTTCACCGCGTGGAGCGACATTGCGGCGAAAGTCTATGTCTACGATCAGGACTACAACGTGCTCACCTCGTTTGAGCTGACGCCGAACGCCCTGACGCCCAAGACCGTCAACATCGCCGGCGCGAGCAAGATCGCCTTTGGTGCCAACGGCCCTGCCGGCTCCAAGGGCATGCTCAAGATTCTCGACGCCACAGTAAAATAAGATCGCTGCCCGGCCGGTCTGCGGCCGTGACATCCACAGCAAAAAGGCTCTCCCGCAGGGAGAGCCTTTTTCTCTTACGCCCGCGGCGAGACACCGCACGCATTCGGCGTGGCGCGCCACGCAGCGCGCGATCCTGCAATAGAAACGGGCGGCGTGTAAAACGCCGCCCGCTTTTGCGCAGAGAAAATCAGAAGTTCTGCTGATTCTCGCAGTTCTCCTGCCCCTGCTGATTTTGAAAGCGGTTGTTCTGCTGTTTGTTCTGCTGCTGATTCTGCTGCTGGTTCTGGAAGCGGTTCTGCTGGTTTTTGTTCTGCTGACGGTTATTCTGATTCTGGTTTTTCATTCCAAAAGTCTCCTTTCAAATTGGATGGTACGCTCTTAGTATTCGCCGCGCTCAAAAAAATATGACGGCTTAAAAAAGCCAAAAATTACTTTATGAAAAATTGCAGAGACAACATCCCCCCGACACCGTGAAACGGCGCCGGGGGGATATCCTCTGTCTTTTTCGGGACCGGATTGTCTTGAAAAAGCGTCCGCCGGGCGAAAAAATGGTCGCTGCGGTGAAATCTTACAAAAACTCCTGGTGGTCCTGCCGGGCGATGCCGAAGAGCATGATGTCGAGCACTTTTTTTGCGGCGCTGTCCGTCGAGCGCGCCTGCGGACCAAAGCGCTGCAGCAGCGGCCAGTAGAGACTCTCGACGCACTCAAAGTAGCGCGCGGCGTCCTCGCGGCTGACATTCTCGCGGAGCGTGAGGTGGGGAAAGAGCCGCTCGAGAAAGGCGTGGTTGTACTCCCGAATGGGGGCGCGAAGCTGCGAGATGGGTTCCTGCAGATGCTTCGGCGGTCGGATGACCGCGTTTTCAAAGAGGGTGCGCCGGCCGGCATGCTCCGCGAAAAAGCGCTCGCGGCAGTCGAAAAACGCCTGTACAAATTCACGCACGCCGTCCGCAGGGTCGCCGGTGAAGTGCTGCTGAAGATAGTCGCGAAGCTCGATGAACAGCCGCTCGACGCAGAGCAGAAAGAGCTCGTCCTTGCCCGTGTAATAGTGGTACATCATGCCCTTTGAGATGCCGTGCGTGCCGCAGATGCTCTCCATGCTCACCTCGGCGTAGTCGTGTGCGCCGAATTCCGCAAGGGCAGCCTCATAGATTTCCCGCCTGCTTCGCTGTTGGCGCTCGCTCTGTGTCATACCCCGTCAGTCCTTTCATGCCCGATGGGCCGCCGGCGCGCTTTTGCCCAGCTCGCCGGCCCATTCAAAGCCCTTTCTCGCCATAAACACGGCGATGATCTCGTTGATGACAGCCGCCGCCGCAATGGTGCCCTGTATGATCTGCGCGCACTCGGGCGCAGGCCCCGCGAGGACCGAGACCGCGACGCCGGTGAACACCAGCGACACACCCGAGTGGGGCAGCAGCGTAAAGCCCAGGTATTTTTTGACGCTCTCGGGCGCGTGGGTGACCGCCGCGCCAAAGTAGGCGCCGCTGTATTTGCCCACGGCCCGCGCGACGATGTAGACCGCCGTGTAGGCGCCTGCTCCAAAGATGAGGTGGTAGTCGAGCGGCGCGCCCAGATTCAGAATCATCACAATGAGCGAAAAGCCGATGATGGGGTTCATCACTCTCATGATGGACTCGAGCTGCCCGGCCTCAATCATGTTGGCAAAGACCGCCGAGTAGGCCATGCCGATGAGCAGAAAGTTGATGACAGGCGACGGCAGAACCGCGTGGTTCAAATAGAACCCGATGCCCGCCGAGAGCAGCAGCATGCCCGCCATGACGGCCAGAGACGCACCCGGCGACTTGACCCGGCGCAGAAGAAGCCCCGCCAGAAAGCCCGTTGCCATACCGATCAGCACGGGCAGAAAGACCAGAAACAGCACCAGCACAAAGGGGATTCCGCCGTCTGAGATGGCCGATGAGACACCCGCGATCACTGTGAAAAAGACGAGCGCCGCCACCAGGTCGTCAAGTGCGGCCATGGGAATCAGTGTGCCGGTGACAGGGCCGGAGGTCTTCATCTCACTGACGATGGACAGAGACGGCGCGGGCGCGGTGGCGAGCGCGATCGCGCCGAACATGGCGGCCAGATACAGCGGCACATCGGCAAACCAGAAGATGACGCCGAAGACGGCGGTGACGACGACAAAGGTCCCCAGCGATTCCGTGATGGTGGTGACGATGATCTGCCGGCCCGCGCGCTTCATCTTGCTCCAGATCAGCTCGGTGCCGATGAGCAGACCGACGACGCACTCGAGCAGATTCTGCGCGGTGACATACCAGGCCGCGTCCATGAGAGAGTCGCCCAGAATGCCGAGCGCGTGGGGGCCGAAGACCATTCCCACGAGCAGCCAGCCCAAAATGGCGGGCAGTTTGATTTTGGCGACCAGTTTTCCAACCAGATAGGCGGCGGCAATGGCCGCGAACAACTTGAACAAATCGGTGATCCACATGGGGAGAACGCATCCTTTCAGAAATAATAGACGATATCGTCTGTTTTTAGTATAGCACATACAGACGAATCCGTCTATTAAATTTCTGTTACGTTTCCCAAAGCGTCACCGTGATGTCTCCGCCGGATTTCTCAGAGAAGACCATGCGCCACTCGACGTCGCCGACAGGCGAAAAGTGCAGCGCGGAACAGGCGGCGTGAAGCCGTTCGCTTCCGCCGTCGGGAAGAAGAATGGCAGTGGGGCCGTCTGCCCCGCCGATGATGGCAACCGCGCAGACATCTTCGACCGCCTCCGGCTCGCCCGCTGCGCGGGAGCAATTTTCTGCGCGGGAGCAATTTTCTGCGCGCCGCCGCGGGTGATCGCTGCGCGCGCAATCCTCGATGCGCAGCACGCCGTCCGGCAGCTCGGGGGAGAGGGTGTAGGTCACGGTGGTGAAGTGGGTCGGATACTCCCGGTCTTTCCCGCCAAAGTACCGTGCGTCCATGACCTGGTTTTCGCACTCGTGCACGGTGAGCGTGTGGCGCTCGCCGGTGGCCGGACGAATGAACACAACTTTGTCGCCGGGCGCGGCGTGAAAGTGCGGCCCGGGCCGGCTGACCGGGCCCTGCCTGAGGGTAAGGCGAAGCGACCGCATCGGCGGCCGGCGCTTTGCTGCCCACGGAAAGCAGGTGCGCGAAATCACCCATCCGCTGGCGGAATCGAGGCCGTAGTGGTCGATGACATACCGCGCCTCGGTCTGATCGACCCCGAGCGGCAGGGGATTCCAGGCGAGAGAGCAACCGTGCGACGCAGACAGTGTGCGGCCGTTGAGACTGAGCTGCAGCTCGGCGCAGACATTCAGGGGATTTTCCGCGTCGAGCGTCATCTGCTCTTCGTCGGAGAAGTCCTCTGCCGCGCTGTCGGCGCGCAGATTCCACCTGTCGACAAAGGCGCGAATGTGCTCCCGCGGCACCTCGGCACAGAGATCGACCACAAGGCCCGCGCCGCAGGCGTAGACCGCCGGGACCAGCCAGTGTCGGCCGCACCAGTTGAAATGGATGCCGAGGGGAATTTCCCGCCCGGCCCGCGCGCCCTTCTTGTGGCCCCAGAAGCTGCCCTCAAAGCTCACCCGCCACGGCGGTTCCGGTGCGGCGGGTTCCGGCCCCAGCAGCTCACAGTCCTCGCTGTATCGAATGCGGCCGGGATCAAAGCCGGCCTGTAGCGTGCGCAGATAGACAAATGGCTGCGGCATGGGCGAAAGGCCGAGACCGTCCGCAATGGCGCCGAGCACGGCGCGCGCCTCGGACGAGGGTGGATTTTCTCGCAGAAAGGCGTCGAAGCGCGCCTCGTCCCAGAGCCGGGCCTGCTCGAGCGCCGCGGTGTCGCCGCAGGCGAGAAGCAGCCGGAGAAAATCGGCAAATGTGGCCGCCACCGGGTGTACATAGTCGCCCGGCTCCGCCATGGGGCTGACGGCAAAGACCGTCTCGCCGAAGCCGCGCACGAAGCAGAAGTGGATGCCGTCCACTCCGGCCCAGCCGAGAATGCGCGCCCCGACGGGTGTGCAGAAATAGGGATACGAATCCGCGCCCCTCGATGCAAACCCGATGCACGAGGCGTCGAGCGCAAGGCGCTGGTATTTTGTCCAGGTGTTTTTCATACCTGCTCCAATCAGTCTGTCTGCGCGGCGGCCCGTCGAGCCGCAAGGCGCGCGTGAAGGTGGCGGTCAATGACAATCAGAGAAATAAGCATGCACCCGAGACTGACGCCCGGGCTTGCGCCCATACAGAGCATGGTTGCGCAGAAGAGGCCGTATGTGACGATGCTGCGCCGGTGGTTGGGACGGATGATGACTACCAGTGAGAAAAACAGGTAGTAGACCGCCAGCACAAAGACGGCGTAGCTGTGCGGCAGCAGCGCGAGCAGCGCCCCGAACGAGGCGGCGATGGCCTTGCCGCCCTCGCCTTTCAGAAAGGGGGAGAAAGCATGGCCTGCCACCGGAGCCGCGATGACGGCCGCAAAGGGCAGCGCGTCGATGGCAAGCGCCCGGCGCGCGAGATAGACCGGCAGAAAGCCCTTGCCCATATCGAGCAGAAGACAGCACACGCCGAGCCCCACGCCCGCGTGCTTGAAGACATTGGCCGTACCAGGATTGCCGTCGTCGCTCGCGGCGACAATGTCAATGCCGCACAGGTGCAGCGGCAGAAGACGGCTGTACATCACGCTGCCCGAGAAAAAGCCGAGCAGAACATAGAGCGCCACTCTCATTGTTCGACCTCCCCGCACACCTCGCGCTCGATGCACGCGCAGATGTCCTGCGCCGCGTGTGGGTTACTGTGTGCGGCCTGGGCTTCGGCCATACTCCGCCGCGCAGTGGGGTCGTTTGCGAGTGCCACTGCCTGGTCGACGAGTGCGTCGAGGTTCTGGTCGCACAGTGAGAGCCCCCGGTCCTTGAAAAACGCGGCGTTTTTGGTCTCACAGCCCGGTATGGGCGCCGTGTGGGCCAGCGCCGCCCGCTTGACAGCGGCCTCGGTGCTCGTGAGCCCGCCGGGTTTTGTGAAGACCAGGTCGCAGGCGTCCATATAGAGGGGGACGTCTCTGGTGAAGTCGAGCACGCGAACCCGCCGCTCGCCCTCATAGCGCGTACGCAGCTCGCGCTTCATAGTCTCATTGTTGCCGCCGAAGATCACGATGGAGTCGTCCGCACCCACGCGGCGCAGCAGCCGTTCGGTCAGCTCTCCGGCATTTCCATAGCCCATGCTGCCGGTCATGACGAGATAGAGCCGCCCCTGCTGCGGCAGCTTGAGAAGCCGGCGCGCCTCGTCTGCCGGAAGTCGCTGTGCAAAGCGCTGCGACACGGGAATGCCGGTCGCAGTGAGCCGGTCGGCGGGAATGCCCTTGCGCGCAAATTCCTCCGTGAGATCCGCGTGGGGAATGAAGTAGCGGTCAAGCTCGGTCTCCTCCCAGAACGGAATGCAGGTGTAGTCGGTCGCAATGGCGTAGCAGCGCGCCGACAGACTGCCCTTGCGGCGCAGATAGGTCAGCGCCTCAGCCGGAAAGAGATGGCTGACCACCACGGTGTCAAAGCCGTTTTCGCGGATGTAGTCGCCGATCTTGGGCGCGTAGAGAGTATTGGCGTAGTAGACCACCGATTTGATGCGCGAGGTGCTGATGAGCCCGCCGGCGGAGTAGAGAAGCGAGAACAGCCCCGGCACATGGGTGGTGATGCCCACATAGGCGCCGCAGACATTTTTGGAGACCCGCCCGCTCGAGAAGCCGAGCGCGTCGCGCATCTCACAGCAAACGCCGCGTTGTTGCAGGCACTCGTAGACAGCCTGTCCGGCCGAGTTGTGACCCTGACCGGTGCTGCAGGAGAGTATCAGTACTTTCATAGAGGGCTCCTTTTGGGAACATTTGTAAAAAAGACTGCGCGCCCGGTGGGGCAAACCCGTCGCCGGCTGTCATTCGCCAAAAAACCGCGCCGTCTTTCCTTTGCCGAGGTTCTACCAGACAATCATAGCATAATCTGTTCGAAAACGGAAGTTTTTGGCGTGACAAATTCGTCACGCGAACACCCGGCAAAAATGGTACAATAAAAGTGTTGTTTCACAGAAGTATTGTTTGCACAGGAGGCGAAAACCATGCGGATTTTACTCGTGGAGGACGATCGGATGATTCTGTCGGCGCTTGCCTACTCCCTGCGGCAGGAGGGCTTTGAGCTGATCGAGTGCACCACCGCCGCCGAGGGTCTGCGCGCGGCGCGCACCGGGCAGTACGATCTGGCGCTGCTCGACGTGATGCTGCCCGACGGCTCGGGGCACGACGTCTGCCGCGCGGTCAAGGCGCGCGGGGATCTGCCGGTTCTCTTTTTGACGGCGCGCGACGAGGAGGTCAGCGTCGTGATGGGGCTCGACATCGGCGCGGACGACTACATCACAAAGCCCTTTCGCCTGCAGGAGCTGCTCTCGCGCATCCGCTCGGTGCTGCGGCGCTACCAGCGCGGCGGTGCGCTCGCGCCGGTTGCGCTCGGCGGCGGGGTGACGGTCAATCTCGCCAAGGCCCAGGTCTACCGCGACGGGCAGGAGATCATTCTCACCGCGCTCGAGTACCGGCTTCTGCTCTGCTTTGTCAACAACCGCGGGCGCGTACTCAGCCGCGACCAGATCTTGAGCCAGATCTGGGACGCGGCGGGCGACTTTGTCAACGACAACACGCTGACCGTCTACATCAAGCGCCTGCGCGACAAGCTCGAGGAAAATCCCGCCGAGCCCCGGCTCATTGAGACCGTGCGCGGGCTCGGCTACCGCCTGGGAGGGAATTATGGTTCGTAATCGGGAGCTGCTCTTCTATGTGCTCGCTGCGGCGGCGGTGGCGGCGCTCTTCACCGCGCTCGGCTCTTTGCAGTCGGCCGCCTGCGCTCTCACGGTGCTCGGCGCGCTGCTCGCGACAGGGGTGTGCACGGCGGTTCTGCTCGCGGTGCGCTACCGGCGCATCGCGGCGCTCTCCGTCTATCTCAAGCAGGTCGCCGACGGCCGCGAGCCGATCGACATCCGCGACAGCCGCGAGGGGGAGCTGAGCATTCTCAAAAGCGAGATCTACAAGGTCACCGGCATGCTCTCGGAGCAGGCGAGCCGCCTTGAGAGGGAGAAGCGCTCCCAGGCCGACGCCCTGGCGGACATCTCCCACCAGCTCAAGACGCCGGTCACCTCCATGATGGTGATGACCGATCTGCTCTCGCAGGGGACGCTCGACGACGACAAGCGCGCCGAGTTCACGCGCGATATGCGCGCCCAGCTCGAGCGGCTGCGCTGGCTGATCACGGCGCTTTTGAAGCTCTCGCGGCTCGACGCGGGCGTGGTGGAATTTGAGCGCCGAAACGTGCGTTGCGGCAAGCTGATCGCGGCGGCGGTCGCGCCGCTGGCCATCGCCATGGAGCTGCGCGAGCAGACGCTCTGCGTTGCCGGGGAGGACGTTGTGGTCTGCGCCGACCGCGAGTGGACGACCGAGGCGCTGATGAACCTTGTGAAAAACTGTGTCGAGCACACCCAAAACGGCGGGCGCATCGAGATCGCCTGCGAGCAGAACCCGCTGTTTGTCTCGATCACAGTGCGCGACAACGGCGAGGGCATCGCCCGGGAGGATCTGCCCCATCTCTTCCGGCGCTTCTACCGCGGCAAAAACGCCGGCGCCGACAGTGTGGGCATCGGCCTTGCCATGGCCGAGCAGATTCTGCGCGGGCAGGACGCGAGCCTCTCGGTCAAAAGCGAGGTGGGCCGCGGCACGGAGTTCTCAATCAAATTTCACCGCAGTGGAATGTGACAAAAGTGTAAGGCGCCCAGTCACGCAGCCGTCACATCTGCGTAATAGAATCAGACTTGGGCATCCGGCGACGGATGCGGGAAAACGAAAAAAGGAGAAAACCCACTATGGAAATTTTGCGGGTGTCCAATCTGACCAAGTGCTACGGCTCGGGTGAGACCGAAGTGCGCGCGCTCGACGATGTGAGCTTCTCGGTCCAAAAGGGAGAGTTTGTGGCCATCACCGGCCCCTCGGGTTCGGGCAAGTCGACGCTTCTTCACATTCTGGGCGGGGTGGACCGCCCCACCTCCGGCAGCGTGAATCTGGCGGGAACCGATGTGTACTCGCTCAGTGAGACGCCGCTTGCGATCTTCCGCCGGCGGCAGATCGGCCTGATCTACCAGTTTTACAACCTCATCCCGGTGCTGAATGTGGAGGAGAACATCACCCTGCCGCTTCTGCTCGACGGGCGAAAGGTCGATCAAAACCAGCTTCTGGAGCTGCTCGCGACGCTCAATTTGCAGGATCGCAAGCGCCATCTGCCCAATCAGCTCTCGGGCGGCCAGCAGCAGCGCGTGTCCATCGGCCGGGCGCTGATCAACAACCCGGCGCTGGTGCTCGCCGACGAGCCGACCGGCAACCTCGACTCGAAGAACAGCGCCGAGATCGTCGAGCTGCTCAAGTACAGCAACCGCAAGTACAACCAGACGCTCATTCTCATCACCCACGATGAGAACATCGCCCTGCAGGCCGACCGCATCCTCACCATCGAGGACGGGCGAATCACCCGCGACGAGGTGATCCGCCAATGAATGTCATCTCAAGACTCACGCGCCGCCACATGGGCAAAAACCGCCGCCGCACGCTTGTCACCATCGTCGGCGTCATCATCTCGGTGGCGATGATCACGGCGGTGGCGGTCATCGGCTTCTCCGTGCTCGATCTGATGCAGCGCGTCGAAGTCGAGACAGGCGGGGAGTGGCATGTGCGCTACAACGATCTCACGGCGGAACAGGCCGCGGCGGTCGGCGCGCACGAAAACACAAAATCCCTGGCACTTGAGCGGGTGCTCGGCTACGCCGAATTCCCGGAGAGCGCCGATGAGAAAAAGCCCTACTTCTTTTTGCAGGCCTACAACACCGCCCGCTTTGAAAACTTCCCCGTCAAGCTTGTCGAGGGGCGCTTTCCCCAGGCGCCGGGCGAGGCTGTCGTATCGGTGCAGGCGCGCCGCGTTGGAGACGACCCGGTGCGCATCGGCGAGCAGCTCACGCTCAGCTGGGGCGAGCGCAGAGGCGTTCTGTCCAGCGGCGAGGAGCGCGCGCTCAACCAGACATGGTATCTCGGCGAGGCCCAAAGTGAGTATCTGGTGCCCGAGCACAGCGGTACCTTTACCATTGTCGGCACCATCGAACGCCCGAGCGGCGAGCAGTACTATTCGCCGGGCTACAGCCTGCTTTGCTACCTCGATGCGGCCGCTCTCGCGCCGGATGAGAGGGTGGACGCCAGAGTTGCGCTCAACCACATCTCGACCGCCCTCTACGACGAGGCGGAGACCATCGCCGAGAACATCGGCATGGAGAGCTTGAATGGAGGAAGAGAGTACGATCTCGACTTCAACAACGGGCTGCTCAAGTTCTACGGCGTTACCCGCAACGACTCGATTCGCACCACCATGTTTCTGCTGGTGGGGAGCCTGATGCTCATTATCTTCGTTGGGTCGGTCTCGCTGATCTACAACGCTTTCTCCATCTCGATCGCCGAGCGAAGCCGCGACCTCGGCATGCTCGCGACAGTGGGGGCCACACGCGCCCAAAAGCGGTGGTCGGTCTTCTATGAGAGCATCCTGGTGGGGCTTATCAGCATTCCCATCGGCATTTTGTGCGGCACGGTGGGAATCGGCATCACATTCCGGTTTGTCGGCCCCATGCTCAGAGACCTCATGGCGACCGGCGACGCCACGCTGCGGCTGGTGGTCCCGCCGGCGGCCGTGCTGCTCTCGGCGGCTGTCGCCGCGGCGACGCTTCTGGTGTCGGCGTGGGTGCCCGCGCGCCGCGCGTCGAAGATTGCGCCCATTGACGCCATCCGCCAGAGCGACGCAATCAAGCTCAGCCGCCGCACGGTGAAGACCTCCCGCCTGACAAGGGCTCTGTTTGGCTTCGAGGGCGAGATCGCCATGAAGAACATCAAGCGCCAGCGCGGGCGCTACCGCGTGACGATCTTTTCGCTGTGCATCAGCATTGTGCTGTTTTTGTCGGTGAGCTCGTTTACCCAGATGCTGCGCTCCTCCTACGAGATGACCGGCGAGGATCTCGGCTACGATGTTCGGGTGTGGAGCTACCACGCGGATACGGACACCGTGGACGGAATCTACGACAGAATCCAGCAGATGTCCCAGGTGGAAGCCTACACCCGGATCTCGGAGCTCGACGGTCATGCCGAACTCGACAGAGCCCAGATGAGCGACGACATGGCAGCGCGGCTCGACCCGACGGCGGCCGACGACGAGACCTTCCAGGCGACTTACAGCGTCAACCTGACGGCGCTCGACGACAGCAGCTGGAGCGCCTATCTTGAAGCCTGCGGCTTTCGGGAGTCCGACTTTGCCGCAGAGGGCCTGCAGGCGGTGCTCGTCAACCGCTTCCGCTACCGGGAGAATTCCGGCTATCAGTATGCGCAGTTGACCACGATGCGCCCGGGCGACGAGCTGACGGTGATCGACGACGATCTGCCGCAGGGCGAGCTCACCGTGCGGATTGCGCAGCTGGCCAACGAGCCGCCGGACGGGATGTCCGATCTCAATCTCTGGGGGAACCTGATCGTCGTGGTGCCGGAGAGGGCGCTGTGCGACCTCCTCGGGGAGGACGCGTGGTACCAGAGCCGGTGGGGCGTGTCGCTCTTTCTCAAGACGAACGACGACGAGGGGCTTCTCGAGGAGATTGACGCGCTGACGAAAGGCTACTCCAGCGTCGGCATCAACGTCTTCTCCGTCGAGGACGCGCTGCGCAGCGAACGCAATCTCAACACGGTCATCACGGTGTTCACCACGGGCTTTCTGGTGCTCATCACGCTCATCTGCGTGGCCAACATCTTCAACACCATCTCGACGAGCGTGGCGCTTCGCCGGCGCGAGTTTGCGATGCTGCGCTCGGTGGGTATGACCCCCGGCAGCTTCAACCGCATGATCTTCTTTGAGAGCTTCTTCTACGGCGCAAAGGCGCTGCTCTATGGGCTGCCCATCAGCTTTGCGTGCCTGTACTGGTTCTACCTGGTCTTCACGCGAAACTTCGGCATTCCTTTCAGCGTCCCGTGGGGCGAGGTGGGCTTTGCGGTGGCCGCGGTGTTTGTGCTGGTCTTCGCGACCATGTTCTACGCCATGCGAAAGCTCAAGCGGGTCAACATCGTCGACGCCCTCAAGGAGGAAACCCTGTAAAAAAGAGAGGTCCCATCCGATTGGATGGGACCTCTTGGCGTCATGCGCGCGAGAGAAAGGGGAACATGCCCCGCGCCGCGGCGAGCCTGTTTTCCCCGCTGCGGTGAACCATGAGCGTCGTGTCCGGCTCCTCATGCCGGCGGCAGACGAAGAGCGCCGTGTCCCGCGGGGTGAAGCCGAGGATCACACGGTCGTCCGCCCCGCGCCGCAGGGAGCGCAGAATCGCCTCGATCGGGCTGCCGCTGCGCCCGAGAATGTCGTAGCAGCGCACGAGCCCCGGCTCGAAGTCGGCAAAGACCACAACGCCGTGGCGCTCGAGGTGGTAGGCGCTGTCCCGCAGGAGCCCGTTTGCATAGTAGCGGTAGAGATCGAGATTCTCCGTCATGGCAAAATCCGAGTAGAGGCTGCCCTGGCGGTATTTTTCCATAGCGAGAGCGGCGTCGCCGGGCCGGGCCATCGACAGCTTCACGCCCTCGAAAGCCGTTTTGCCGGGCCTCTCGTAGACAAATTCATGCTCCGCCTGCGCCGCAAAGCCGAAGCGGGGGTAGAAGTCGAGAACCGAGTCGTTTGCAAACAGATAGAGCGCGTCGCAGCGCCCCTCCCACTCGGCGAGCACCGCCTGCATCAGCCACCGGCTCAGCCCCCGGCCGCGCCATCCCTCGCGGGTCATGACCGTGCCGAGCTGGATGTAAAACCGGCGGCGGCCCCGGTCGAGAAAGGGGATTTTGTTGACCGAGACATTGGCGCAGACGGTGTCTCCCTGCGCGAGAACGTGGGGCTCATAGTCCCCGCCTACGCTGTCGATGTGAATCTGAAAGGTCCTCTGCGTCAGCTCATGAAAGCTCTCGAGCAGTTTCGGCTCGCCGGCTATGCGGCTGCAGAACCGGTAGGTCCGGCCGCCTATGCAGACGGATTCGCCGCTGTTTGGCATGGATATCCCCCCTGATAAAAAAAGAGCGGGCAGCCTTTTGGCTGCCCGCCTGTCTGTTTATTCCCCGCTGAACGGGAGCAGCGCAATGTGGCGCGCTCTCTTGATGGCGGTGGTCAGCTGGCGCTGATGCTTGGCACAGGTACCGGTGATGCGGCGCGGCAGAATCTTGGCGCGCTCGGACAGGTACCGGCGAAGCTTGGCAACGTCCTTGTAGTCGATGTGCTCGACTTTATCGATGCAGAAGCTGCATGCTTTTTTCTTCATGCGGCGTCCGCGGACAACACGATCTCTCTCCATGAGTTTTTCCTCCTTATCAATTTAGAACGGCAGCTCGTCGTCGCTGGACACTTCCTCGAAGTCGGAACCCGAGCTCGAGGTGAACGTCGGCGCGGCGGTCTCCACTGCCCGTGCGTTATCACGCTTGCTGTCGGCGAAGAAGACCTCATTGGCAACGACCTCAAACGCCTTGCGCTTGATGCCCTGCCGGTCCTCATAGGTGCGGGTCTGAATGGAACCCTCAACAGCCACCTGCATGCCCTTGGCAAAGTACTTTGAAACAAACTCGGCCGTCGACCGCCAAGCGACAATGTCGATGAAGTCGGTCTTTCTCTCCTCGCCGGGGCGCGCATAGCTGCGGTTGACGGCGAGCGTAAAGCTGCAAACGGCAATGTTGTTCGGGGTGTACTTGAGCTCAGGACTGTCGGTGAGCCGGCCCATCAGGATAGCTTTGTTCAGCATAGCGCCCCTCCTACTCCTTGGCGATGATCAGGGAGCGGAGAATCCCGTCGGTGATCTTGTAGATACGATCCAGCTCCGCGGGGAACTCGTGACCGGCCGTGAAATTGATAAGGGTGTAGGTACCCTCGGTCAGGTCATTGATGGGGTAGGCGAGCTTTCTCTTGCCCCAATCCTCGACGCCATCAATGGTCCCATTGTCCTCAATGAGCTTTTTGAACTTCTCAATGAGAGCGGTGGTCTCCTCCTCGTTCAGCTCGGGGCTGACGATGAAGATGGTTTCATACTTGGAAACAATCTTTTCCATTTTTTCGACACCTCCTTTTGGACTTGTGGCCTCCTCACGGTGGAGGAGGCAAGGAACAGTATTTAATTATACTGTTTTCCCAAATCCTTGTCAACATTTAAAAACTTTCTAATATATATAAAAGGACAGCTTTCAATTGGCAGTAAAACAAAAGGAGGTCAAGGTATGGGTGCCACAGGCTACACGCCGGAGGGCAGCGCGAAGTCGGCGTTCCCGCGGGGGGAACTGACGGCCGCCGATCTCGCCAAAGCCCTGGAGAACAAAACGATTTTGGAGGCGCGCGCCAAGCTCTGCGACGAGCGGCACAATCTTGTTGTGGAGCTCTCGCCGGGCGTCACCGGCGTGATCGAGAAGAGCGAGGTCGCCCTCGGCGCAGACGGGGAGGACTTCAAAAACATCGCCATCATCACGCGGGTCGGAAAGCATGTGTGCTTCAAGGTGCTCTCCCTCACCCAGCAGCCCGACGGCGGGGTCGTCGCGCAGCTGTCGCGCCGCGCGGCGCAGCGCGAGTGCGTTGAGCAGTATGTCAGCCGCCTGCGCCCGGGCGACATCATCGACGCGAAAGTCACCCACATCGAGCCATTCGGCGCGTTTGTGGACATCGGCTGCGGCTTTGTATCGCTGATCTCCATCGACAACATCTCGGTGTCGCGCATTGCAAGCCCGCGCGACCGCTTTCAGATCGGCGACGAGATCAAGGCCGTGGTCAAGTCCGTCGAGGGCGGGCGCGTCACGCTCACCCACAAGGAGCTTCTCGGCACCTGGGAGCAGAACGCCGCGCTCTTCTCGCCCGGCCAGACGGCCGCCGGCATCGTCAGAAGCGTGGAGCCCTACGGCATCTTTGTCGAGCTGATGCCGAATCTCGCGGGTCTCGCCGAGTGGCGCGAGGGCGTGTCGGTCGGCCAGACCGCCGCGGTGTACATCAAAAACATCATCCCCGAGAAGATGAAGCTCAAGCTCATCATCGTCGACAGCTTTGACGCGGCCCCGGCAAAGCCGCAGAACCGCTACTTTATCGACGAGGGCCGCCTGTCGGTCTTTCGCTATTCGCCGGAGAACTGCAAAAAGCTCATCGAAACCCGATTTGAATAGAAAAAAGCCGTCCTCGGGACGGCTTTTTTTCATACTGTTCTGTGAGCGCCGCTCAGTCGAGCTCCATTCTGCGGCGCATGATCGCGACAGTGCCGAAGAAGAACACCACGATCATCGCAAGGTCGAACAGGGTGGCGCCGAGGGAGATGCGCTGGAATGTGACGGCTACGCTCGCCCCTGTTTCAATCGTGATGTCGCCGAAGGGAACCGCCCCCGAGACAACGCCCGCAACCAGAATCTGCAGATAGCTCGTCAGAGCGCTCAGAGCGAAGAAGCTGAGAATGGCGGTGAGGGTGCGCCCCTTTCGAAAGAGGCCCATGTGGGACAGGGTGATGCAAAAGTAGATCAGCAGGACGCCGCTGACGAGCCCCACGAGCATCTGCAGCAGCGAGAGCAGCAGAGGGCCGATGATGTCGGCCTGGAAAAAGCGGCCCAGCGCCTCGAAGAGCTCGCCCCAGCTGAAGCGAATGAGGTCGCCGGGGAAGAGCAGCCCCGACAGCCCAAATACGATGCCGCCGCACAGAAAGAGCACCGCCAGCGAGCAGAGAAGCCAGATGACGACCGAGATCACCTTGGAGAGCACGAGCATCTCGGGCGAGACCGGCAGCGTCATGGTCAGATAGCCCTGGCTCTTGAAGCAGGCCTTGTTGAAGCCCTCGACAATGAAGACCAGCAGGATTACGAAAATGGCAACCACAAGGCCGCTGCCCGCGACGCCGAGAATGCCGAGCACATAGGGATTCTCCCACTTGATGGCAATGGGCAGGGCGACCGCCATGAGCACGAGCACCAGATAGAGCGAGAACAGAGTGCGCAGGTTGCTCTTCAAGTCGTATTTGATGAGTTTGCCTAGCATTTGAACACCTCCCGGAAGAGCTGATCGAGCGATTTGCCGTGTTCGGCGCGGATGGCGTCGATGTTGTCGTGCAGCACGATCTGACCGTTTTTGAGGAAGATGGCCGAGTCGAAGATGCGCTCCACGTCGGCGATCAGGTGGGTCGAGATCAGAATGGAGCTCGACTCGCTATAGTTGGTGAGCACGGTGTCGAGGATGAAGTCGCGCGCCGCCGGGTCCACGCCCGCGAGCGGCTCGTCGAGCACATAGAGCTTCGCCGCGCGGCTCATCACAAGACAGAGCTGAAATTTTTCGATCATGCCCTTGGACATGGACTTGATCTTCTGGTCGGCCGAAAGCCCCAGGCGCGTGAGCATCTCAAAGGCCTTGGCGTCGCTGAAGTCGGCATAGAAGTCGCGAAACAGGGCGATCGCGTCGCGCGCACGCATCCAGTCGGGGAAATAGTTGCGGTCGGGCAGATAGCTGATGGCCGCCTTGGACTGGGGTCCGACCGGCGCGCCGAGCACGCGCACGCTGCCCTGGTAGTCGGTGAGCAGGCCGGTCAGTATTTTGATGAGGGTGGTCTTGCCGCTGCCGTTCGGGCCGAGCAGCCCGATGATCTGCCCGCCGGCGAGCCGCAGCGACACATTGTCGAGCGCCTTGAGCGGCCCGTAGGCCTTGCTCACCCCCTCAATGGCCACAAGGTCATTGGTCTTTGGTGTCTCGTTCATGTTACTTTCCTTCCTTTGTCAGTTTGCGTTCGATGATGGCAAGAAGCTCCTCGGCGGTGAAGCCGAGACTTGCCATCTGGTCTAAAAACTGGGTGACCTGGCTGTTGGCCAGATCTTCACGGATCGCTTTGATCAAAACCACATCCTCTGTAATAAATCTGCCGCTGGTGCGCTCGCTGTAGACGAGACCCTCGCGCTCGAGTTCCGACAGGGCGCGCTGCGCGGTGTTGGGGTTGACGCCGTAGGTCTTGGACATGTCCCGCACCGATTCGAGCCGTTCGCCCGGGGCAAGCGCCCCAGAAGCGATGCGCAGCTTGATGTCGCTGACCATCTGTAAATAGATAGGAAGATTGGGGTTGAAGCCGTCGCTCAAATTCTCACCTCCCGGAGAAACTGTGTCACTGTACTAAGCGATTAATACAATAGTACACCGATCGCTCTACTTTGTCAAGGCTCTTTTGGAAAAAGATTTTGTGGGCCGTGCGGGATTTTGGCCGGGCCCGGGAGCTTTTAAGACAGAGAAAGAGGACCGGCCTTTTTAAGGCCGGTCCTCTTTTTCGATTGCATCTCTTTGCAGACACAGGGCATAGAGCTGATTTTTCGGCACGCCCGCCCTCTTTGCAACGGTCTTGACGGCCTCGCTTCGCGAGACGCCGCCTGCCGTAAGCTCGCGCACCTGGCCGACGAGCGCGTCCTCGTCGGGCGGCGCCTCGGCCGGGGCGGGGGCGCCCTCAATCACCAGCACGAACTCGCCCTTTGGCGGCTGTTCGTCAAAGTGGGCGGCAGCTTCGAGGAGGGTGGTGAAGAGGGTCTGCTCGTAGAGCTTTGTGATCTCGCGGCACACGGCGATGCGCCGCGACCCGCCGAGCGTCTCACACAGATCGTGAAGCGTGGCGCGCAGCTTGTGGGGGGCCTCGTAGAAGACCATGGTGCGCCGCTCGCCGACGATCTCGCGCAGGTGCTCGGCGCGGCTCTTCTTCGCTGTGCTCAGAAAGCCCTCGAACGTGAAGCGCCCCGACGGCAGCCCCGACAGGGCCACGGCCGTCGTCACGGCCGTGGGGCCGGGCACGGCGTAGACGCCGACGCCCCCCTCGCGGCACTGGCGCACCAGATCCTCGCCGGGGTCGGAGATGGCGGGCATGCCCGCGTCGCTGACGAGCGCGCAGCTCTCGCCGGCGCGCAGCCGGGCGAGAATCTCGGCGCCGCGCTCGCGAAGATTGTGCTCGTAGTAGCTCACGAGAGGCTTTTTGATTGAGAAGTGGTTGAGCAGCTTCACCGCCACGCGCGTGTCCTCTGCGGCGACGAACGACACCCCCGAGAGGACCTCGACCGCGCGCGGCGAGAAGTCGGACAGATTGCCGATGGGCGTGCCGACCAGATACAGGGTACCGGGCAGAATTTCCATAGGGACCTCCTAGCTGTTGAGGATGATTTCCGGCTCTGTGCGGCAGGGGCCGCCGCCGCGCATCGCCTCGAACAGGAGAAACGAGGCGGCTGCGCCCCGCCGGGGCAGAACGCTCTGAAGCCGGCGCGGCGCAAGACCGGCGGCGCCGAGGGCAGTCTCCACATCGGCGCGCCGCGCCGGCAGATGGACAAGGTAGAGCCGCCCGCCCGGCGCGAGCAAAAAAGCCGCGGCGCGCACGAAGTCGGCGAGGGTGGCCGCGCATTCGGTCATGGCCGTGCGGCGGGCCTCATCGGGGCTTGCGCGGCCCGTGCCCACCGGGTAAAAGGGCGGGTTGCCGGTGACAAAGTCAAATTCACCCGCCGGCAGATACTCGTCGATGCGCCGCAAGTCGCCCTGTACAATCGTGATGCGTTCGGTGAGGCGGTTTGCCTCGACCGAGCGGCGCGCCATGTCGGCGTAGGCCGGCTGGAGTTCAAGCCCCGTCATGTGGGCAAAGCGCGCACTCTCGCTCATGAGCAGCGCGACAACGCCGCTGCCCGTGCCGAGGTCCGCCCCGCGCTCGCCGGGATGCTCCCCCGCAAAGCGCGCGAGGGCGACGGCCTCGGCTCCGAAGCGGTAGCCGCGGCGCTTTTGAAAGATGGTGAGCCGATCTGTGAGCGGCTCGGGGCGTTCGTCGGGCAGTGGGAGCATGGCGGCCTCCGATTTTCAGCGGTTTGTCTCATTCTAACACGCGCGGCCGCCGGGGACAAGAAAAAAGCCTGTGACAGTCCGTCACAGGCCCCTCTTATGTAATCTGTTGTTCGATTAGAGCTTCGGAGCGTCAACCGGGCAAGCAGCGGCACAAGCGCCGCACTCGACACAGGCATCCGCGTCGATCACATATTTGTCGCCGCCGTCAGAAATGCAGCTGACCGGGCATTCCGCCGCGCAAGCACCGCAGGCGATGCAGTCGTCGGTGATATGGTACGCCATTGCGAGCACCTCCTTGAAAAGATATTCTTATTGTAACATCTCCATGTAAAATTGCAAGTAAAGATTTGCAAAAAATCGGCCCTTTCACCAATTTTCGCGTCAGCCGTCAAGTGCGAGTGTGAAAGAGCCGTCCTCAAAGTCGAGCGAGCGCAGCGGCAGACCCTGCGTGAGACTGGCGAGATATCCCTGCAGCGGCGGCAGGAGGATTCCCTCGATGAGCGACTGCGGCACGTCAATGCCCGCGACCGACATGCCCGAGATGGAAAGCTCGCAGGCCTGGCGCTCGGAGAGCGCGAGCGAGAACTCGACCGACAGGGCCACCGGTTCGTGCAGAAGCCCCGCGAGTCCCCGCACACCTGCGGGCAGCTTGTCGCCGAACGAGTCGGCGAGGGCCGCGGCGTCGAGCCCGGCCGAGAGGCTGATCGCGCCGCCCGAGATGGCGCAGTCGATGTCGCGCAGCAGCTCGCCCGCCGCGGCGCGCAGCACAAACTCGACCGCCTCCTCGTTGACGGTGACAACGGCCTGCCTGTCGGTCTGCGGCTGCGTCTGCACCGCCGGATCAGGTGCCGGTGAGAGCGGCGCAGGGTCGCTCTGCGGTGTGAACAGCCGCCCCGCATAGGGCAGAATAAACAGCACGACCACGGCCGCGACCGCGGCGATGAGGGCCAGATCAATCCACTCGCTGCGGGTGAAGCGGGAAACGTGTTTCATAGGGGCCCCCTCGAAAGTAAAATAGCGTTCCTTCTATATTTATTGGTCTATTTGTGATAAAATAACCGCGTATGCATTTCGTTTCAAAACATTTCCGGTCTTTCACACAGAGATCGGACAAGTTCCGATTTGCCGGCCGCCGCCGGAGACCCGCGGCCGGCGCGGGCGTCGGTATGCGGGGGTGGTTTTCCGTGGTGTCTCTTGTGATTCCCATGTACAACGAAGAAAAGCGCGCGGCGCAGACCGTGGCGCAGGCCGACGGCTATCTGCGCGGGCTCGGCGTCGACTACGAGCTGATCGTGGTCAACGACGGCAGCACCGACGGCACACTCGCGGCGCTTGAGGCGGCGAAGACCGCCCGCACCAGAATCGTCTCCTATGAGAAAAACGCCGGCAAGGGCTGTGCGGTGCGCCGGGGCGTTGCCGCGACGCGGGGCGACGTCGTCATCTTCACCGATGCGGATCTCTCCTACGGCATGGAGCTCGTCGGCACGGCGCTTCATATCATGCGCGAGCGTGGAAGCCGGATTCTTATCGGCTCGCGCAAGCTCGACCGTGAGGCCTACCGCAATTACCCGCCGCTTCGCCGGCTGATGAGCCACACCTTTTCGACGGTCGTCAACGCCGTGCTCCCGCTGCATGTGAGCGACAGCCAGTGCGGCTTCAAATGCTTTCGGGGCGATGTGGCCCGCGAGCTCTTCGCCGCGTGTACGGTCGACAATTTCGCCTTTGACTTCGAGGTGCTCTACCTTGCGCGGCGCCGCGGCATCCCCATCGACGAGATGCCCGCGCGGGTTCTGGTCCACGGGGAGTCGAGCGTACATATCCTATCGGATTCGCTGAAGATGCTCCGGGAGCTCGCACGCATTCGCCGCTCGGGCGGCAAAGACAGAAAGGCGGACAGACAGTGATCAAACGACCCAATCTCACTTTGCGCGAATTCGGCAGAACCTTTCTTCTCTTCTACGGGTTTGCCGCGCTGCGCTTTCTCTACTACGGCTTCACCTACTTCTGGCAGCTCGACGACTACATTCAATACTACAACTACGCCCACTTCGGCGGACCTTTCTGGCAGCTCGCCGAGGCGCTCGGGCTGTTTCACGCGCGGCCGCTGTCGGGCGCGCTCGACATTCTGTTCTGGTCGAAGTTTGCCGGGTGTATGATCGTGGCAGTGCTACTCATCACGGCGCTCTACACCTTTGCGGCGGTCAGCCTCTACGCGGTGTTTCGGCGTATCTTCGGCGCGGGGCCGGTGTTTCTGGTGGTCACGCTGCTTTTCCCGATGAATTTTGAGGGCAGCTACTGGATGAGCGCCTCCACGCGCATCGTGGTGGGCCTCGCGTTTGCCGCGGCCGCGGCGCTGCTCTTTGTGCAGTGGGCCGAGAGCGGCCGGGGATGGAAGCTCGCGGTCAGTTTTCTGCTGGGGCTTGTCTCCTGCGGGTTCTATGAGCAGGTGCTGGTCTTTGAGACGGCGCTGATTCTGCTGCTCGGCGCGGCGCTCGCGCCAAAGATCAAAAAGAGGGCGCTCTGGGCGCTCGGTTCCATTGCGAATTTTCCGCTCTACTTCGGCTTCATCTCGCTCTTTCCAAACAGCGCGCTCTACGCGGGGAAAGCGGGCTTCATGCTCCCGTGGGGCGAGACGAAAAACTACTATTTCAGCACCTTTCTTCCAAGCATCACCGGTCAGATCAAAGAGGCGGGGCTGCTCGCACCGCTGCATCTGCTCAAGAAGAGCTTTTCACGCGGCGCGCAGTTTCTGTTTTCCGACGGCAACATCCTGTGGATTCTCGCGCTTCTGGCGCTGCTCTTTGCGCTGTGGCTCTACGGGGCCAGGCTCTTCTCCGGCCGGCCGGGCGAGAACCGTGAGGAACCTGCGACCATCTTCTGGCCGATGCTGGCGGGGCTCTATCTGGCGGCTGCCGCCACGTCGCCGTTTCTGTTTCTCGACAACCCGTGGTTTTCGTTTCGGCTGACGCTGCTGCCCTTCCTGGGGGCGGCGCTGCTCGTCGATGCGGCGGTGCGCGGGCTCTGCGCGCTCATCCCGCGCCACGGCGGGCTGGTCTGCTCGGCGGTGGGCGTGCTCATGGCGGCCGTCTTCATGGTGGGCTCGGTCTCAGAACTTCACGACTACCGGCTCACCACCATTGCCGACAGCCGGGTGGCGCGCAGCATTGTCCAGACGCTCGAACGCGACGGGGTCGGTGCAAGCGAGAAGATCGCCATTCTCAATCTTGACAAGACCTTTCTCGACGACCAGAATTACCTCTACCACGAGCACATCCACGGGGTGACCGAGAGCGACTGGGCGCTCACCGGGGCGCTTCGCGCCTATGCGGGGCACGATGCGATTCTCTCGGTGACCCCCATTACGGGCAAGCGGCCCATCTACAAGCTCTACCTCGAGGACATGGACAGCTACGATCTGTTCTATCTGCTCGAGGAGGACTTGACTCTGACGCCGGTGAATCCGCACCGCCGGGGAGACGGCGTCTACACGTTCACCGACAGCGCCGGCGCGCTGCGCGCGACGCTCACCATCGCGGACGAAGCCATTTTGCGCGTATCATAAAGGAGAGAGAGACATGAATTCCAAACTCAGCGGACAAAACCTGACCATGCTCTGCGACTTCTATGAGCTGACCATGTCAAACGGCTACTTTCAAAGCGGCATGGCCGACAAGATCACCTACTTTGACCTCTACTTCCGGCGTGTGCCCGACGACGGGGGCTTTGCCATTGCGGCGGGGCTCGAACAGGTCATCGAGTATCTCAATGAGCTGCACTTTGACGAGGACGACATCGAATACCTGCGCAGCAAGGGCATCTTCCGCGAGGAGTTTCTCGACTATCTGAGAAATTTCCGCTTTGCCTGCGACGTCTACGCCGTTCCCGAGGGCACGCCCATCTTCCCCAACGAGCCGATTCTGACCGTGCGCGGCCCGGCGATTCAGGCGCAGTTCATCGAGACCATGCTCCTGCTGCTGGTCAACCACCAATCGCTCATCGCCACCAAGTCGAACCGCATCGTGCGCGCCGCAGAGGGACGCCCGGTGATGGAATTCGGCTCGCGCCGGGCCCACGGCTCGGCGGCGGCGGTGCTCGGCGCGCGAGCGAGCTACATCGCCGGCTGCGCGGGTACTGCCTGCACGCTGACCGACAAGCTCTACGGCGTACCGGCGCTGGGCACCATGGCCCACAGCTGGGTGCAGATGTTCGACACGGAGGAGGAAGCCTTTCGCGCCTATGTGCGCGAGTACCCGGACCACCCGACGCTGCTCGTCGACACCTACAATGTGCTCAAGTCCGGCGTGCCGAACGCCATCAAGGTCTTTCAGGAGGAGCTCTGCGACCGGGGACTTCGCCCCGGCGGCATCCGCATTGACTCGGGCGACATCACCTACCTGAGCAAAAAGGCCCGCAAGATGCTCGACGAGGCGGGCATGGCCGACTGCAAGATCGTCGCGTCGAATTCACTCGACGAGTACATCATCCGTGACACGCTCATTCAGGGCGCGAAAGTCGATTCGTTCGGCGTGGGCGAGCGGCTGATCACCTCGAAGAGCGAGTCGGTATTCGGCGGCGTCTACAAGCTCGTGGCGGTGGAAAACGACGCGGGGGAGATCGTGCCGAAGATCAAACTGTCGGAGAATGTGGCAAAGATCACCACCCCGCACTTCAAGAAGATCTACCGCCTGTTTGACCGCGAGAACGACAAGGCCATCGCGGATCTGGTGTGTCTGCACGACGAGGTGATCGACGACAGCAAGCCCCTGACCATTTTCGACCCCCACTACACCTGGAAGCGCAAGACCATCACGGACTTCACCGCGCGTGAGCTGATGGTGCCGGTCTTCCAGGGCGGCCGGCAGGTCTACGAGAGCCCGTCCATCGAGCAGATTCGCGCCTACTGCCTCGGGGAGATCGACCGCCTCTGGGACGAGGTCACCCGCTTTGAGAATCCCCACAACTACTATGTCGACCTCTCCGAAAAGCTCTGGGCCATCAAGGAGGAACTTCTCAACACCTGCGGCAAATAAGAGTGAATGCAATGTGTATAAAAGTGCCCGGCGAACCTGATTCGCCGGGCACTTTTGCGCCCTTTATGAAACCTTAATGGAAAAGACCCAAACGCTTAGACCACATTCACAGAAATCTCATTATAATGAGCAGGCAGAACCAAGTTAGGAGATGATAGTATGCTTGATTTACTGATGCTGGGCATTTTTGCGGTCAGCTTCGGGCTGCTGTACCTGCTCATCCGCTGGTGCCAAAAGCAGGTGGATTCCGTTGATTAGGAGGGAAATTCCATGATTATTCTTGGCGTCATCATTGTCTTTATGGGTGTCTATCTGCTCTATGCGCTGGTACACCCCGAAAAATTTTAGAACCTGCGGGGGGAGGAGTCCACATGATACAGCTTGCGCTCACCATCGCCATCTATCTGGTGATTGTCATTCCGGTGGGCATTTACGTCTATCACATTGCCGCGGGCAGGCGCACGTTTGCCGACCCGGTGTTCGACCGGGTGGACGGTCTGATCTATAAAATCGGCGGCGTCGATCCAAACCGGGGTATGAACTGGAAAAAATACGCCGCCGCCCTGGTGGGAACAAACGGCGCGATGATTCTGATTGGCTACCTGATTCTGCGGATTCAGAGCATCGCCCTTTTCAACCCCAACGGCATTGGAGCGATGGAGCCGTCGCTCTCGTTTAACACCATCATCAGCTTCATGACGAACACCAATCTCCAACACTACTCGGGAGAGAGCGGCCTGTCCTACCTGTCTCAGATGCTGGTGATCACTTTCATGATGTTTGTCTCGGCCGCCAGCGGCTACGCGGCCTGCATTGCGTTCATCCGCGGTCTTGCGGGCAAGACAAAGGACAACGTCGGCAACTTCTTTGCGGATCTGGTGCGCATTACAACCCGCGTTCTGATTCCGTTTTCCATTGTCGGCGGCCTGCTGCTCATCTGGCAGGGCGTGCCGCAGAATCTCAGCGGAAACATCGTGGTTGACACCATAGAGGGGGCAAAGCAGATCATTGCCATGGGCCCGATCGCGGCGCTGGAAATCATCAAGCACCTCGGCACCAACGGCGGCGGCTTCCTGGGTGCGAACTCCGCGACGCCGCTTGAAAACCCGACCATGCTTACCAATTTCATCGAACTGTTTTCCATGATGATTCTGCCGGGCGCCTGCGTGGTCACGTTTGGCAAGATGGTGCGCGAGCGCAAGGTGCAGAGAGGGGGAAGCCTGACCCGCCGGAGCCTGAGCGAACGCCTCTACGGCCGCGAGGGCAGAACCATCTTCGCCGCCATGGGGATTCTCTTTGTCATTGGCCTCGGCGTGTGCTTCTGGGCAGAGAGCCAGGGCAACCCCGCTCTGGAACAGGCGGGGCTCAGCCAGTCCATGGGCAGCATGGAGGGAAAGGAAGTGCGCTTTGGCATTGCACAGTCGGCCATGTTTACCACGACGACCACTTCCTTTACAACTGGTACGGTCAACAACATGCACGACACGCTGACCCCGCTCGGCGGCATGATTCCGCTGCTGCACATGATGCTCAATGTCGTCTTCGGCGGCAAGGGCGTGGGCCTGATGAACATGATTATGTACGCGATTCTCGCCGTGTTCATCTGTGGGCTGATGATCGGGCGCACACCGGAGTATCTGGGCAAGAAGATCGAGGGCCGGGAGATGAAGCTCACCGCGCTGTGCATCATCATTCATCCGCTGCTGATTCTCGCTTTTTCCGCGCTGGCAGTGGGAACGAGCGCGGGCCTCGAGGGAATTACAAACCCCGGTTTCCACGGGCTGTCACAGGTGCTCTATGAGTTTTCGTCCTCTGCGGCGAACAACGGCTCGGGCTTTGAGGGCCTTGCGGACAACACCATGTTCTGGAATATTACGACCGGGCTTGCGATGTTCTTCGGGCGCTATCTCTCCATCATCATTCAGCTCGCCATTGCCGGCTCCCTGATGAAGAAGAAATTTGTCAGTGACTCGGTCGGCACACTCCACACGGACACCGGCTCCTTTGCGATCATTCTGGTGTTTGTCGTCTATATCTTCGCCGCGCTGACGTTCTTCCCGGCGCTGGCGCTCGGCCCCATTGCGGAGCATCTCACCCTTTGGGCCTAAGGAGGGAAAACCATGAGCAAACAGAAAAAACAGAAGCTTGTCACACCTGAGATCTTCCACCAGGCGGTGATTGGCTCCTTTACCAAACTGAATCCGCGCTATATGATGAAAAATCCCGTGATGTTTGTGGTGGAGATCGGCTTTTTCATCACCCTGGTTCTCTCTTTCTTTCCAAATCTGTTCGGCGATGTCGGCTCAAATCTGAGAGCTTACAACATCATCGTCTCGGTGATCCTCTTTGTTACCGTTCTCTTTGCGAACTTTGCCGAGTCGGTGGCAGAGGGCCGCGGCAAGGCGCAGGCGGCGAGCCTGAAGAAGACCCAGAAAGAGACCAGTGCCCGCCTGCTCTGCGAGGATGGAACAGAGAAGACCGTGCTCTCCAATGAGCTCAAAAAGGGCGATGTGGTCATGGTCAGCGCCGGTGAGATCATCCCCGGCGACGGCGAAGTGATCGAGGGCATTGCGAGTGTGGACGAGTCTGCGATCACCGGCGAATCTGCCCCGGTAGTCCGTGAGTCTGGCGGGGATTTCTGCTCGGTGACAGGCGGAACGACCGTTGTGTCCGACTGGCTCAAGATTCGCATCACTTCCGAGCCCGGAAACAGCTTTCTTGACCGCATGATCGCGCTGGTCGAGGGGGCCTCCCGCAAGAAGACCCCCAATGAGATCGCGCTGAACACCCTGCTGGTCTCCCTGACCATCATCTTCATGATCGTCATTGTCACGCTCTATCCCATCGGCGTCTACTCCGGCGTGCAACTTCAGATATCCACGCTGATCGCGCTGGCCGTCTGCCTGATTCCGACCACCATCGGCGGTCTGCTCTCGGCCATCGGAATCGCCGGCATGGATCGCGTCACGCGCTTCAACGTGATTGCCATGTCCGGCAAGGCCGTTGAGGCCTGCGGCGACGTCGACACCATGATTCTCGACAAGACCGGCACCATCACATTTGGCAACCGCCTGGCGGCGGACTTTATTCCGGTCGGCGGCGCGGATAGAAGAGACCTGTTGCGCTGCGCCGCGCTCACAAGTCTGCAGGACACAACGCCCGAGGGGAAATCGACACTGGAACTCGCCCGCAAACTGGGTGACACCAGCGGCGAAATCCCCGGCTCCACGTTTCAGGAATTCACCGCGCAGACGCGCATGAGCGGCATAGATCTGCCCGACGGCACAAAGATCCGAAAGGGCGCGGCCGAGGCGATTGAACAGTATGTCAAAGAGCTCGGCGGAAAAATTCCCGCTGATCTTCATGAGCAGGTGGATAGGATCTCCGGGCTCGGGGGCACACCTCTGAGCGTCTGTGAGGGCAATCGGATTCTGGGCGTCATCTACCTCAAGGACACCGTAAAGCCAGGTATGGTGGAACGCTTCAACCGGCTGCGTGCAATCGGAATCAAAACCATCATGTGCACGGGGGATAACCCGCTTACCGCCGCCACGATTGCAAAGGAGGCCGGCGTCGACGGATTCATTGCCGAGTGCAAACCGGAGGACAAGATCGACGTCATCAAAAAGGAGCAGGCCGAGGGCAAGATTGTTGCCATGACCGGCGACGGCACCAACGATGCGCCGGCTCTGGCACAGGCCAACGTCGGCCTTGCGATGAACAGCGGTACCACCGCCGCAAAAGAGGCAGCCAATATGGTCGATCTCGACAGCGACCCGACCAAGATCCTCGAGGTCGTTGAAATTGGCAAACAGCTTCTGATCACGCGCGGCAGTCTGACGACTTTCTCCATTGCCAATGACATTGCCAAGTACTTTGCCATTATCCCGGCCATGTTCATGATGGCGATTCCGCAGCTCGGCGTGCTGAATATCATGCATCTGGCGACCCCATACAGCGCCATTCTCTCCGCGCTGATCTTTAACGCCCTGATCATTCCGTCGCTGATTCCGCTGGCGATGAAAGGCGTCAAATACCGCCCGATGTCCTCGGGTAAAATTCTGGCGAGAAACATGCTGATCTACGGCGTGGGCGGCGTCATCACGCCATTCATCGGAATCAAGTTGATCGACATGATCATCAGCCCGATTCTCAACGCGATGGGCATGAGCTTTATGGGCCTTTAAATAGGAGGAGGACGCAATGAAACATTCCATGAAGAGTTTTCTGCGCGGCGGCCGGCAGGCCGTGCTTGTAACTATTGTACTGCTGATTCTCTGCGGACTGCTGTTTCCGCTTGCCCTGACGGGGCTCGGCACACTGCTCTTTCCGCACCAGGCCGCAGGCTCCCTTGTGAGCGTCGACGGAAAGACGGTGGGGGCCGAACATGTCGGCCAGGAGTTTACACAGGACTGCTTTCTGTGGAGCCGTCCGTCCGCTTACCACTACAACGTCTATGTCGAGGGAGAGGACGGCAAACAGTACTACAACGACGGTACGGAGTTTGCGGGCCTGTCCTCCGGCTCAAACAACTACGCCCCGTCCAATCCTGCGCTCATGGAGCGTGTGGAGACCGATCTTGCGAACTTTCTGAAACGCAATCCCACTGTGAGTGCCGATGAGGTGCCGACTGATCTGCTGACAGCCTCCGGCTCCGGTCTGGATCCGCACATCTCGCCTGAGTCGGCCGAGGTGCAAATAGCGCGTGTCGTCGCCGCTTCCGGCCTTACGGAGCAGCAGGTGCGTCAGATCATTGAAGAGCACACACAGGGCAAGCTCTTTGGCGTCTTTGGCGAACCGACGGTCAACGTCCTGCTGTGCAACATCGACATTGCACAGGCAATGGGGCTGACGCGGGAACAGTAGACAGAAAAAAGCGCGCAGGCATTTTGCCTGCGCGCTTTTCCGTTGTTTCAAAAGGGAAAGCCGAGAAAAATCGAGTAGACTGCAATGAGCACCGGCTGGTGCAGCAGGTAGATCCACAGCGTATGCCGCCCGATGGCGGAGAGAACAGGAATCCGCACCTCGTAAAACCACCGGGGGAATTTGCCCGCCACGACGAGCCGGCCGAGTACAGTGCCCGCCAGAAACAGGAAGAACCACGGCAGCAGCGGGTAGTAGTCGGGCGACGAGAACGCATGATCGGGAAAACCGAAGACATAGAGGTGGGGCGTGTCGATGCGCGGCGCCGTGGCGTAGACCCAGTAGTTGAGCGCAAACAGCGCCGTGAAGAGGGGCAGAGCGACTCTCACGGGGATTCTGCGAATGGGTTTTTCGAGCAGCCCATAGAGAATCATCGAGGTGCCCATAAAGTGCAGGATCCCGAAGTAGACGGGCGACGCCGGGTCGATGTACCAGCTCACCGCCGTCACCACGAACCCCGCTACCAGCACAATCACGCCGCGGCGCAGATTGCTCCGGGAGAAGTTTGACGAGATGCCCGCGACCAGCATAAAGACCATGACGAAGATGAACTGCCACACCTTGAAAAAGGTGGTGTAGAGAAAGGGAATGTAGAAGCCGTAAAAGGTCTCGAGGGAGTAGAGCGCGTGGTGAAAGACCATTGCGAGAATGGCCGTGCCGCGCGCGGCGTCAATGAGCTCGATGCGCTTTTTTGTCATGGGAGCGCCTCCGTGTCAAAGTGTTGAATCCTCCAATACCCTATGCGGCGGCGGGCCGTATTAGACATTGAAGCGGAACAGCACGACGTCGCCGTCGCGCATGACATACTCCTTGCCCTCGCTGCGGTAGAGGCCCTTTTCCTTGGCTGCGGCGATGGAGCCGCAGGCCATCAGATCCTCATAGGAGACGACCTCCGCGCGGATGAAACCGCGCTCGAAGTCGCTGTGGATCTTGCCCGCGGCCTGGGGGGCCTTGGTGCCCTCAACGATGGTCCAGGCGCGCACCTCCGGCTGGCCCGCCGTGAGGTAGCTGATCAGGCCGAGCAGCCGGTAGCTCACCCGGATGAGGCGGTCGAGCCCCGACTCGGTGAGCCCGAGGTCGCTGAGAAACATCTGCTTTTCCTCCGGGTCGAGCTCGGTGATCTCCTCCTCGAGCCGGGCGCAGACCGGCAGCACCTGAGCGCCCTCATCGGCCGCGATGCGGCACAGGGTCTGGTAGCCGGAGTTGGTCTCAATGTTGTGGCGGAAGTCCTCCTCCGAGAGGTTGGCCGCGTACACCACGGGCTTTGCCGAGAGCAGCGATACGCCGCGCACGAGCTCGCGCTCGTCATCGGTCATCTCAAAGCCGCGCACGGGCTTTCCCTCGTTGAGCCGGGCGAGCAGCCGCTCGAAGAGAGCGGCCTCGGCCTCGAATTTCCGGTCGGCCTTGGCGAGTTTGCGCGCCTTGTCGATGCGCTTTTCCACCATGTCGATGTCCGAGTAGATCAGCTCGAGGTTGATGTTCTCAATGTCGCGTGCCGGGTCGATGGACCCGTCGACGTGGGTGATGTTGTCATCTTCAAAGCAGCGTACCACATGCACGATGGCGTCGACCTCACGAATGTGGGAGAGGAACTTGTTGCCGAGCCCCTCGCCCTTGGACGCGCCTTTGACAAGCCCTGCGATGTCGACGAACTCGACCACGGCGGGCGTGACTTTTTCGGGGTGGTACATCTCGGCGAGCGCGTCGAGGCGCTCGTCCGGTACGGCGACCACGCCGACGTTCGGCTCAATGGTGCAGAAAGGATAGTTGGCCGACTCGGCCTTGGCATTGGTGATGGCGTTGAAGAGCGTGCTCTTGCCGACGTTCGGCAGCCCGACGATTCCCAGTTTCATAGTTGCCTGTATCTCCTTTGTATCTGTGGTGTTGCGGGTTTTATCAGATGCTGCCCGGGCGGCGCAGACGCGCGGGGCGCACCCGCTCGAAAGCAAACCGGCGCCCGCCGGGCAGTCAGGGCCATGCAGTATCTTTTATTGTAACATAAGGGCTCCGGGGGCTCAAGAGCGAACTGCGCCGGGCCTCCGCCTTTTTCGCGCTGCCCCGGCTGAGTGCAGGCCGCCGGGAGCGCCGCCTGAGGTAAGATGCTCTCTGGACGACTTTCGGGCCGGTGCAAACGCACCGGCCCGAAAGGAGAGGTTACAGGACTGACGCCGTGGCGCGGCGTCAGTCGTTCTCGTATTTGTGATAGGTGTTGACGAGATCGTCGTGGATTTCAACATAGATTGGGTAGCACTTCTCGTACTTCTCGACGTTTTCGGGGTTCGGCTCGGTGACGCAGTCGACCTGGGCGGTCTTTTTCACCGCCTCCTCGTGGGAGGAGAAGACGCCGAGCGCCACCCCGGCGAGCATCGCCGCGCCGAGCGAGGAGTCGTCGCGCCGGTACTTGACAATGGTGCGGTTGAAGACGTCGGCCAGGATCCCGCGCCACAGCGGAGATTTGGCCCCGCCGCCCACAAAGGAGATCCTCTCGACTGTCCCGAAGCGCTCCATAATCTCAAAGCACTGGCGAAGAGAGAACGTGACCCCCTCTAAAATGGCGCGGTTGAAGTGCCCGCGGGTGTGCATCGAGGAGAAGCCCGTGAACGAAGCGCGCAGCTTCGGATCCCAGTATGGGGCGCGTTCGCCGGACATGTACGGGTGAAAGAAGAGGCCGTCCGCGCCGGGGGAGACGGCTTCCGCCTCCCGGTCGAGAAGCTGGTAGGTATTCGGGCCGCCGTTCTGCTCCCGGGCGAGTTCCGCTTTGCAGAACGTGTCCCGGTACCAGCGCAGCGCCTGCGCGGCCGAGACCGTTCCCCGGGCGTAATACCAGACGCCGTCCACCACATGGGAGTAGGCAAAGGTGTCCTCAAAGCGCTCGCCCACATTGCGAAACACACTGATTCCGCCCGCCGTAGCCATCTTCAAAACGCAGTCGCCGGGCTTCAGGCCGCCCACGCTGTAGCTCTCCATGGCCGTGTCCGAGGCGCCCATCACAACGGGGACTCCCTCGCGCAGCCCGAGAAGCTGCGCGGCCTGCGCTGTCACGTGGCCGGCGATGTCGGTCGCCCGCTTCACCGGCGGGAACACATCCGCAGAGAGACCGGTCAGCGCGATGAGCTCCGGTGACCAGCGCATGTGCACATTGTCGAACAGCAGAGAGCCCTGCGCCTGTATGTGGGTGGTGGAGATGTTCCCGGTGAGCTGAAAGCGCACATAGTCGTCAATAAACAGGATTCTGTCGATTTTTTCAAAGATATGCGGCTCATGTGTGCGCAGCCAGAGAAGCTGCGGCAGAGACCATGTGGCGCTGGGCGTGGCGAAGGTGGTGTCCTCAATGAGCCTGAGATGGTTTTCCCTGAGGAATGCGACCTCCTGCCGGGCCCGCTGATCCTGCCACATGATGGTGTCGCGCAGCACCTCGCCGCCCCGGCCGAGCAGGACCATGTTGTGCGCCGAGGCGTCAACTGAGAGACCGATGATGTCGCGCGGGTCGACTCCGCCCGCCTCGGCCGCCCTGTGCAGGGCCTTTGAGACGGCGGGAAACCAGTCTTTGGGACTCTGTTCCACCCACCCCACATGAGGGTGATGAGAGGGATATTCGGCATAGCCGTCGCAGACGAAGCGTCCCCTGGTGTCTATCAGGGTGATCTTGCAGCCGCCGGTGCCCAGATCCACTCCCATTAAGTACTCGGCCATGCGAAATCTCCTCCCGTCGTGATTGAAATGACTTTTCGAGGGCTAGAAATTTGTTCCGTTCCAGCCCCAGTCCGGCGTTGCAAGATACCGGATGTAGACGTCGGTTCCCGCGATGCCTGCGACGCGCGTGAGCAGCTCGCAGATGATTTTACTCATCGCGGGGTAGTGCTCCGAGGGATCCTTTCTGAGCAGCGCATTCACTTCCACAAAGGCGCAGGCCGTCTCGCTGTCCCGGTGAAAGCACATGTCCGCCGCATCCTGCAGAATGATCATCAGCGAGTCCGGCGTCTTGCCTGGAATCTGCTGGATGGCCTCCATCAGCCCCTCCTTGAGGGCCTGTCTCTGCTGATCATTCAACTTCTGGTTTACGGTGCATCTGATACACGGCATGGTAATTCCTCCTGCTTCAAATTTGGCCTCTCCTGAGTGGAAAAGGCTTCCACACCATTTTACATCAGCCGAAAGCCGGCCGCAAATATGTTTCGCTCAGCGCACCGGTGCACCGGCCGCCGCAGGCACGGCAAGCTCGCTGTTGCAGTACTCGTTGATTCGGTCGATGCGCTCGGCAACCGTACCGCCGCCGAATTTTCCCTCGTCAAACAGCGCGCCGCCAACGGTGATGCCCCAGGGCTGCATCTCCCTGATGACGTCGAGCATGTTGTAATCGCTGACAGAACCGGTCATCATGAACGGTACGCCGCGCGCGTTGAACTCCGCTTTGAGGGTGCTCGCAAGCAGCGCGGGATCGCCCTCAATCCAGCGGTAGGCGGACATGCGGATGCCCGCAGCGCCCTGGTCGATGAGTTCCAGAGCGGCCTGCCTGAGCTCGTCGAGCGTGCCGAGCAGCCGCTCGTCGGCATTGCGGCGTCCAAAGGGTGTAAAGTGGAGAACACCGCCCGCTCTGAGCGTGTCGCTGACACTTTTGAAGAAAAAGCCGAGATAGGCCGCGCAGTGGTAGCGCACGGCAAGCTGTGCCCATTTATTTGCCGTTTCCTCATCGCGCGTGAGCGGCTCGAGAACGACTTTCTTGCCGGCGGCCTGCATCGCCTGAATCAGGGCCTCGCCCTGTTCGAATGTCACACCGACGTCCTTGAATCCCCAGTATTCCGCTTTGGCGTGGCTGTTTTCGCGCACAACCTCCATCGCGTTGGGAACCGTAATATCGTTGCGGGTCAGCATGGCAACACAGTTGATCATGGGTATCGACTCCTTTTGTAAAATATGGATGAGATCTGCGGTGAAATTAAGCTGTACCCTCCATGAAGTGATCCGCGAGGATTTCATCCTCTTTGAGCGGGTAGAGGCGGTCGAGCAGACTTGCGAAAATCGCTTTCTGCGCGACGTTTTCCAGATAGTGGGCGTGGGCGAACGCCATGTCCATGCGCTCGCCGACAGCGACCGAGCCGTGCGCGTCCATCAGGACGGCATTTCGGTCGCCGAGCGCCTCCACGACATAGTCGCCGACCTCCATCGCGCCCGCGGGGGCGTACTTCGCCGTGCGAATTTCACCGCCGAGGTGGTAGCTCTGCTCGGTCAGTACGAGCGGGATGTCCTTATGCGTCATGGCGAAGACGGTCGACCACTGCGGGTGAGTGTGAAGCACGCAGTTGACATCCGGCCGGGCGCGCATGATCGCCAGATGCATCGGCATCTCAATTGTGCCGACCGCCCAGGGGGACACAAGCGTGCCGTCCGGTTCAAAGACGGCGATGTCTTGGGCGCGGAACTCCAGAAAGGTTGCGTAGGGGAACGGCAGATCTTTCAGATTTCCAGAGACATAGATCAGACCGGTGCTAGGGTCGCGCAGACTGATGTCGCCGCCGCGTGAGGGAGTAAAGCCCTCTTTCATGATGCGGCGCGTTCCCTCGGCGCACTGCTCAAGCAGACACATGTTGATTCGGGGGTCCATTTTGTAGGCCATTTTCATATCCTCCTGTCAGCAGTTTTTCGTATGCGAATGTAAGCGCCTGCTTCTCCAGAAGCCGGGCGTTTGCAAAGGCGCGCTCCATGCTCTCTCCCACGGCGACCGCACCGTGGCAGGCCAGCATGACGGCGGGCCGGTCGCCGAGTGCCTCAACGGCGAAGTCGCCGACCTCCATCGCGCCCGCCGGCGCATAGCCGGCAGTGGAGACGGAGAAGCTCGGGCCCCAGGCCTCCTGCTCCAGCGGGAAGCGGGGCAGCTCCCGCCCGATCATGGCAAAGACGGTCGACCACGGCGCGTGTGTGTGCAAAACGCAGTGGACGTCCGGTCGGGCGCGGAGAATGGCAAGGTGCATGGGCAGCTCGATGGTCGCGAGCTTATCACCGCACAGCTGCTTTCCGTCGAGAGTGAAGACCGCCGGATCCGGCGCCTCGACCTCGGAAAAGCTGCTGCAGGGAAAAGGAATGTCGGCGAGACCCGCTGAGACATAGACAAGATTCGTTGCCGGATCGCGCAGGCTGATGTCCCCGCCGCGCGCGGGGGTGAACCCCTCCTCCAGTATCCGGCGTGTACCCTGCGCACAGAGCTCGAAATAGTGGGGGTTCAAAGAGTGTGCGGTTTGCATGGGACATACCTCCTCTGCCGATCGTCTTGCAGCGCCTCCTGCGGGATTCGCCGGACATGCTGCCGCAGCGCGGCGCCGGTGCCTGAGGAGGGAACAGATATCCGGCCCCTGAGACAGCCGACATGCGGAATTTTCAAACACAGAGTAGCATTCGGGTCAGCGGCTTTCAAATTTGTCTGTTTCATGTTTTGATACTTTTTGAACGATTCTGGGTCATGAAATTGGAATTTTAACGCTCTGGGCGGCAAGAACGTTTTTGTGCGGCAGACATTGCCGCTTTTTTCAAGGGAAAGTATCTTTTTAAGAGATTTTTGTTATGCTATAATCAGCATGCAGACGGCCTGCAGCTTCTGCATTTGAGAAAGATAGAACGAACGTCTGCTCTTGACGGAATCAGGAGGTTCTTATGGGCAACGACATTTGCACGGAGGTCGGAGGGCGCATCCGCCATTTTCGCAAGGCGCGAGGGCATACTCTCGAGTCCTTTTCCAGGCTTCTGCACAGAAGCAAATCGGTTCTGTCAAAATACGAGCGCGGTGACGTCGCGCTCGATATCGTGACGCTGCAGGAGATTGCCCTCGCCCTGGACGTTCCCATTGCGGCACTGCTTGAAAACTCCGGCAGGATGTCTGCACCGCTCTATTCGGCCCGCGGAGACGCTGCCGCAGAGCAGCAGTTCGAGCGTTACTACTGCTACTCCATCATGAGCTATGACAAGGCGACGCTGCAAAAATCGCTTCTTATCATGGGCAGCGACACGGCCACATGCTATATGAACATCGACTCCGAGGAGAATGTGCAGCACTATGAGTTTCTCTTCTCCGGCAAGGTGAGGCGAAGTGACTCGTTCACCCGGCTGTTTCTGACCAACGCGCTGCATGACGACGACACCTGTATCATGGAGATCCCCGCGCGCCTGGGCGATTACCAGTGCACCATTGCGTTTGTCGTCAATTTCCCGGTCGGCGGCCGCTACCCGCTGGCGGGCACCTTTCTTTTGAGCACTGTGCCGATTCGCGACACAAAGTGGATTTACGATGCGCTCTGCTTCACCCGTGACGACCTGAAGCGATTTCAATATCACAACGCCTACTTCGCCGTGCAGAACTACACCATGCGAATCCTTGAACTGCGCCGGCCGGACTGACTTCAGCGGGACCGGTTCCGGTGCAGAGAAAGACGCCGCCTGCGATATCGCAGGCGGCGTCTTTTGACAGGGCGCAAAAATTAACCGTTTGTTAATCCTTTTGCGACCGGCTTGCTCCATAATAAATACAGCTGCAAACCCGGCGGCAGAGCGTGCCGCCGTCTTGGAAGATTTCGCTCGGGCTGTGCGCGTTTTCGTTGAAATGGCGGCGGGCTGTGGTATACTAATAGAATAGAAAACGAAACAAACAGGAGGCGGAAGATGGACAACATCAAAATTCTCGTCTGCGACGACGACAAGAATATCTGCGAGCTGCTGCGGCTGTATCTTGCCAAGGAGGGCTTTACGGTCACCATCGCGGTCGACGGCGAGGACGCTGTGCAGAAATTCGGCCTCTCCAAGCCCGACATGGTTCTGCTCGACATCATGATGCCCAAGCTCGACGGCTGGTCGGTCTGCAAGGAGATCCGCAAGACCTCGAACTGCCCGATCATCATGATCACCGCCAAGGGCGAAACCTTTGACAAGGTACTCGGCCTCGAGCTCGGCGCCGACGACTACATCGTCAAACCTTTCGACACCAAGGAGGTGGTCGCGCGCATCAAGGCGGTCATGCGCCGCGTGACCGAGTCGGCCAAGAGCGAACAGGAAGTCAAGGTCGTCTCCTACGACAATCTGGTGGTCAATCTGACAAATTACGAGCTCAAGATCAAAGGCAAGACCGTCGACGCGCCCCCCAAGGAGATGGAGCTGCTCTATCATCTCGCGAGCAACCCCAATAAGGTCTACACGAGAAACCAGCTTCTCGACGAGGTGTGGGGCTTCGACTACTTCGGCGACTCGCGCACGGTCGACGTGCACATCAAGCGTCTGCGCGAGAAGCTCGAGGGCGTCTCGGACCAGTGGGAGCTCAAGACGGTCTGGGGCGTCGGCTACAAGTTTGAGGTGGTGGGCGCGGACGGACAGTAACCAGAGGGGAGGAAAACCGGTGTCGAACAGCATTACAGCCAGATTTTTTCTGGTGTCTCTGATCATTGTCGTGTTCAGCTTTTCGACACTGGCCGGCATCATGTTCTTTCTCACCGAGCGCTACTCCTTTGAGGAGAAGGTCTCGATGATGTCCTCCAACGCCGGAAAAATTTCGGAGCTGACCGTGACGCTCAGCGAAAACAACACCTATGCCATGCAGATCACCTACCGCTCAACGCTCAATCTGCTCGCCGACATCAGCGACACCAGCATCCTCGTCGCCCTGCCCGACGGGCAGCTCTTCTTTGCGTCGGAAAACCAGGCCGTCAACACCGAGACCACCGTCCCCGAGGCGGCCATTGCGCGCATTCTGAGCACCGGCGAATTCAGCAGCGTGTCAAATCTCGGCGGGCTCTACCCGAACAACCGCTTTGTCGTGGGCGAACCCGTACTCGACCGCGAGGGCTACCTCATCGCGTCGGTCTTCGTCTCCTCCTCAGCTTCGGGCTACTCGGAGATGCTCTCGAATATGGTGCGCATCTTCATTCTCTCGTCGCTGTCGGTGCTGTTTCTGACCTTTATCGTGATTTACTTCTCGACGCGCCAGATGGTCAAGCCGCTCAAGGAGATGAGCCGCGCGGCCAAAAGCTTTGCCAAGGGCAACTTCAACACGCGCGTCGCTGTGCGCGGCAGCGATGAGATCGCCGAACTCGCTGTGGCGTTTAACAACATGGCCACGTCTCTTGCCTCGCTTGAGGAACTGCGAACCGGCTTCATCGCCAACGTCTCCCACGACCTGCGCACGCCCATGACGACCATCTCGGGCTTCATCGACGGCATTCTCGATGGTACCATCCCGCGTGAGGATGAGAGCCACTATCTGACCGTCGTCTCCAACGAGATCAAGCGTCTGTCAAAGCTCGTGCACACGCTTTTGGAACTGTCGAAGATCGAGTCGGGTCAGATCGAGTACCACCCGGTCCGCTTCGACATCTGCGAGTCAATGCGCAAGCTTCTGCTCTCGTTTGAGCAGTCGATCAACAACAAGCGCCTGCAGGTCGAGCTCTCTCTGTGTGAGGAGCGCTTCGAGGTCGTCGCCGATGAGGACGCGATCGCGCGCGTCATGTATAATTTGATTGATAACGCCATAAAATTCTCCTATCCGGACGGCGTTCTCACGCTCAGCATCACCCGGGGCGATAAGAACGACCGGAATGTCTATGTCTCGGTCAAAAACACCGGCGTCGGCATCCCGGAGAGCGACCTGCCCTATGTGTTTGAGCGCTTCTACAAGTCGGACAAGTCCCGCGGGCTCGACAAGACCGGCTCGGGACTCGGTCTCTACATTGTCAAATCCATCATTGATCGTCACGGCGGCCGCATCACCGTCAAATCAGTGCAAAACGAATTCTGTGAGTTCGTTTTCTCTCTGCCGCTTGAAACAGAGGAAAAATAGCCAAAGGAGGCTGCACCATGAACGACGAATACACCCCCACGGGCGACCGGCCGCAGGAGCTGTCGGGCGCCGTACCCGACTGCGCGCCGCCTGCGGCGGAGCAACCGCCTGCGGCGGAGCAGCCACCTGCGGCGGAGCAGCCGCCAGCGGTGGAGCAGCCACCTGCGGCGGAGCAGCCGCCTGCAGCGGCGTCGCCGACCGCCGGGACCGAACCGCCGCCGGTGCCACCTGCGGGCTCTGACGCACCGCCTGCACCGCCCTACCACCCGGACTATTTCAGTCGGCCCACACCGCGTGCAAATCGCAACAGAGGGCTTATGGTCTTCGCGGTCATCATGGCTGTCATTCTCTGCCTGTCACTGTTCACTCTGGCCGGGGTGACGCTCTACAATCTCTTCATGGGCAACGGCTTTACTCTTCACACGCCCGAGCGCCTGCCGTCGGTGGACAACCCCGGCGTGAGCGACCCGGGCCGTGTGCCGGACGACGGTGAGAGCGGCAACAAGCCCTCTCTCGATGTGCAGGACACGCCCGACCCGCCGTCCACCACGCAGACGGGTGTGCTCAGCGGCCCTGCGATTTCAAAAAAAGTGCGTCCGGTTGTGGTCGGCATCGTCGCACTCGGCGAGACGGGCTACCAG
Organism: Feifania hominis; assembly: GCF_014384765.1. NCBI lineage: Bacteria > Bacillati > Bacillota > Clostridia > Eubacteriales > Feifaniaceae > Feifania > Feifania hominis. The sequence continues at coordinate 186,816 of NZ_JACRSP010000005.1, forward strand.
ACGTTTCAGAGCTCGGGATCGGGCATCATCATGTCGGCCGACGGCTACATCATCACAAATGCCCATGTGGTGGAGGACACCTACGACGTCACCGTCATCACGTTCAATGGGGAAAATGTAGCGGGCACGGAGTACAAGGCGAGGATTGTCGGCTCTGACACGAACTCCGATCTCGCGGTGCTCAAAGTCGAGGCGCAGGACCTGCCCGTGGCAGAGTTCGGCGACTCCACCAAGCTCGAGGTCGGCGAGATGGCGCTCGCGATCGGCAATCCTCTCGGGCTGGAGCTCGCGGGCTCGGTCACACAGGGCATCATCTCGGCTGTGGACCGCGAGGTCTCGGTCGACGGCATTACGATGACTCTTGTGCAGACCGACGCCTCCATCAACCCTGGGAACTCCGGCGGTGCGCTGGTCAACCAGTACGGTCAGGTCATCGGCATCAACACGGTCAAAATGGGCCGTGGCCAGTATGAGGGCCTGGGTTTCGCCATTCCGATCAATGTGGCAAAGCCCATCATCGACGAGCTCATTCAAAACGGCTATGTCCAGGGCGGCGTCAACGTCAATCGTCCGCGCATCGGCATCACCTGTGAGACAGTGACGCCCGAGGTGGCGGACTACTGGAACTACCCGCTGGGCGTCTACATCCACACCGTGGAAGCCGACAGCGACGCCTATCGAAAGGGACTGCAGTCCAAGGACATCATCACAAAGGCAAACGGCGTCGAGATCACAAGCGTCGAGGACCTCAATGAGGTTCTCAACCCCCTCAAGGAGGGCGACACGCTCAAGATCGTACTCTGGCGCGACGGCAAATACTACAACGCCGAGATCGTCCTGATGGCGCCGCAATAAAGACAGATAAAAAGGCGCCCGCTTTATGCGGGCGCCTTTTTTGACTGCGCGAATCAGAACAGCGAGCAGGTGTAAAACAGCATGGCGAACAGCGAGGAGATCAGGGAGACAACGGTGATCTGAGTGTTGATGGAGGGCCCGGCGGTGTCCTTGAAAGGATCGCCGACCGTGTCGCCAATGACCGCGGCCTTGTGGGCGTCGGAGCCCTTGCCGCCAAAGTGACCGGCCTCCACGTATTTTTTGCCGTTGTCCCACAGACCGCCGGCGTTGCTCATGACAAGCGCGAGAAGAAGACCCGAGACGATGTTGCCGGTCAGAAAACCGCCGACCGCCTCGACGCCGCCGATGAAGCCCACGGCGAGAGTCGCCACAATGGCGGTGAGCCCGGCCGGAATGAGCTCGCGGATTGCGCCGACCGTTGCGATGTCGATGCAGCGGGCATAGTCCGGCATGGCCGTGCCCTCCCTGAGCCCGGGAATGGTGTTGAACTGACGGTGAATCTCCGTGACCATCTTCTGCGAGTTGCGGTTGACGCCCATGATGAGCATGGCCGAGAAGACCGCCGGGATGGCTGCGCCGACCAGAGCGCCGAAGAAGACGAGAGGATTCATCATATCAAATTGGATGACAACTCCCGCAGCCTGGCGCACGACCTCCTGAAAAGTGCCGAGAAGAGCGATGACCGTGAGCCCTGCGGCGCCGATGGAAAAGCCCTTGGTGATGGCCTTTGCCGTGTTGCCGGCCGCGTCGAGTTCATCGGTGACGGTGAGCACCTGATCGCCGAGCCCGGCCATCTCCGCGACGCCGCGTGCGTTGTCGACGATCGGCCCGTAGGCGTCGTTCGAGATGATCATGCCGACGATGGAGAGCATGCCGATTGCCGCCGTTGAAATGCCGAGCATGGCGTAGCCCTCGCCGAGCGGCGCGCAGAGGTGGTAGGAGATGAGGGCCGCCAGCCCGATTCCCACCAGGGCGGGCAGCGACGAGAGAAGCCCGTAGGAGAAGCCGGAGAGGATGGTGAATGCCGGCCCGCTCTCGCTTGCCCGGGCGACGCGCTCGACCGGTTTTTTGTCGTCGCCGGTAAAGAAGTCAGAGGTGACGCCGATGATGACGCCGACGACCATGCCGGTGATGGCCGCGCCCCAGAGGCGCAGACTGTAGTTGCAAAGCAGCGTCGCACCCAGTGTCAGAAGTGTGAAAATGATGCAGGTGATGTAAGTGCCGCCGTTGAGCGCGCGGGAGGGGCTGCCCTTTTTGCCCAGGCGCGCGAGCAGCACACCGACGATGGAGGCGAGAAGCCCCAGCGTGCACAGACAGAAGATGAAGTCGATCTGTCCGAGAGGCAGAGCGACCACCATGGCCGCCGCCATCGCGGCGATGTTGGAGTCGAAGAGATCGGCGCCCATGCCTGCGACATCACCCACGTTGTCGCCGACGTTGTCGGCGATGACGGCGGGGTTGCGCGGGTCGTCCTCGGGGATGCCCAGTTCAACCTTGCCGGTGAGATCGGCCGCAATGTCGGCGGTCTTTGTAAAAATTCCGCCGCCGGCCTTTGCAAACAGGGCCAGCGAGCTTGCGCCGAAGCTGAAGCCGAGCACGATGTTGGGGTCGCCGGAGATCAGATAGATGACAGCGGCGCCCGCCAGCGAAGTGCCCACCACGGCGAGTCCCATGACCGCGCCGCCGCGGAAACCGGCGAGAAACGAGGGCCGGATGCCCTCACAGGCCGCCGTAGCCGATTTGAGATTTGCAATGGTCGCAATCGAGATGCCGACGACGCCGGCAAGCCCCGAGAGTGCGGTTCCGAAGACATAGGCGGCTACCATGATGACATTGTCCCAGATGGAGCCTCCCGACCAGATGGGGCTTGGAAACAGCAGAAAGAGGATGGCGCTGACCACAGCCATGAACAGGGCGAGAATCCGGTATTCCCGCCGCAGGAAAGTGAACGCGCCCTCGCGAATCAGGGCGCCGACGTGCTCGAGCTTCTCATTGGCAGTCGGAAGACGCCTGACCCACTGGTAGAAGTAGGCGGCCACACCAAAAGCCAGAATGGAGACAGCAATTGCCAGATAGACCCAAATCATGTGCAGTTCCCCCTATTCAATTTTACGGGCCGGGCGCTGCGGTGGCGCCCGGCAATTTCGTTTGCCCGTTCAAATTATATGGGGACCGGCCGCAGAGGTCAATTGATTGGGCCGTAAGAAAACCGTTAAGATTGCCGTCTGGCAGCCCGTTCAGGGGGTATTTGTGGGGAAACTTGTTTTCCTCAACTTTTTTGTTGAAAACACTTGATTAACTGTAGTATAATTTAAACTGCGGTAATTTGCGAATATCTTTCGTTTGTCCCAAATGATGACGCAGCAACTGCGCTCAAAAGAAGGAGAGATTTTTTTGGGATTCCTAGTAGATGGGATACTCGCTGTGACATGGCAGCAGATCGTCATGTGGGCGGTCGGCGGTGTCTTGATTTACCTCGCAATCAAAAAGGACTTTGAACCGGCCCTGCTTCTGCCGATGGGCTTTGGCGCGATTCTGGTCAACCTCCCCTCGACGGGGCTGCTCGACCAGATCATGCCCGGCATCGGCAAAGTGGAGGGTTTCATCGACATTCTCTTCAACGCGGGCATCGCAAACGAACTTTTCCCACTGCTTCTGTTCATTGGCATCGGCGCGATGATCGACTTCGGCCCGCTGCTCTCAAACCCCAAGATGATGTTCTTCGGCGCGGCGGCCCAGTTTGGCATTTTCTTCACGCTGTCCATGGCGTCGCTGCTCGGTTTTTCGCTCAAGGATGCGGCCTCCATCGCCATCATCGGCGCGGCGGACGGCCCGACGTCGATTCTCGTCTCAAACATCCTCGGCAGCAGCTACATGGGTGCCATCGCAGTGGCTGCCTACTCCTACATGGCGCTGGTCCCGATTGTCCAGCCGATGGCGATCCGGCTTGTCACCACAAAAAAAGAGCGCATGATCCGCATGCCCTACCAGCCAAAGTCTGTCTCGCGCCGCGCGCGCATTCTGTTCCCGATCATTGTGTCGGTCATCGCGGGCCTGGTCGCGCCCGCCTCGTCGCCCCTGGTCGGCTGCCTGATGTTCGGCAACCTCATCCGGGAGTGCGGGCGGCTCGAGTCGCTTAGCGAGACGGCGCAGAAAGTGCTTGCCAACCTCGTCACGCTCCTGCTGGGCTTTACCATTGCGGCGCGTATGCGTGCCGACCAATTTGTCACAGTTGAGACCATTCTCATCATGTGCCTGGGCCTTGTGGCCTTTGTGTTTGACACCATCGGCGGCGTTCTGTTTGCCAAGATCATCAACCTCTTCTCGAAAGAGAAGATCAACCCCATGATCGGCGCCGCGGGCATTTCGGCGTTTCCCATGTCGGCGCGGGTGGTACAGAAGATGGGCCTCAAGGAGGATCCCTCGAACCATCTGCTCATGCACGCGGTCGGCGCAAATGTCTCGGGGCAGATCGCCTCAGTCATCGCGGGCGGCCTGATCATCGACATTGTGTCGAAAATGATTTGAGGAGGCAGCACAGATGTTTGATTTCGCGGCCAATTTTCAACAGTTTCTGACCACTCTGCCCATTATGGGCAAGGGGATGCTCGGCATCTTTGCCGTCATCCTTGTCATCTATCTCGTCACGCTCGTGCTCGGCAAAATGTCAGACGAGAGCGGCGGCGCTTCCAATTAGCAGTCCTGTATCCCGCGGCTGCGAGAGGGTAGCTTCACATCCGAATTGTCTAATTTCTAACAAAAAGACAATTTGAATATGATAGATTTTTGTATTTTTTAAGGAGGTAGAGATATATCATGAAAGTCCAATTCACAGAGACCGTTCTACGTGACGCGAATCAGTCGCTGATTGCGACGAGACTTCCGTTCTCGGAGTTCGAGCCTATCCTCAAGACGATGGACAAGGCCGGCTTCTATTCGCTGGAGTGCTGGGGCGGTGCGACGTTCGACTCCTGTCTGCGCTACCTGAACGAAGACCCGTGGGAGAGACTGCGCAAGATCAAGGCGGCCTGCCCGAACACAAAGCTCCAGATGCTCCTGCGCGGGCAGAACATCCTCGGCTACAAGCACTACCCCGATGACATCGTGCGTCTGTTTGTCAAAAAGTCCGTCGAAAACGGCATGGACATCATCCGCATCTTCGACGCGCTCAACGACCTGAGAAACATCGAGGTCGCCATGGATGAGACCAAGAAGTGCGGGGCGATTGCGTCCGCCGCTCTCTGCTACACCACGAGCCCCGTCCACACGGTCGAGGCGTTTGCCAAGCTCGGCAAACAGATGGAGGACATGGGCGCTGACACCATCTGCATCAAGGACATGGCCGGCATCATGGGCCCGCAGGAGGCCTACGACCTTGTCAAGGCCCTCAAGGAGACCGTCAAGGTCCCAATCGTGGTCCACACCCACGCCACCACCGGCCTTGGCCCGATGACCCTGATGAAAGCGGTCGAAGCGGGCGCCGAGGTCATCGACACCGCCATTTCCACGTTCTCCGGCGGCACCTCACAGCCCTCCACCGAGGCGCTCGCCTACTCGCTCAAGCAGATGGGCTATGAAGTTGACCTCGACTTCAAAGTGCTCAAGGAGATCAACGACTTCTTCAAGCCGATCTTCAACCAGTATATCGACAACGGCACGCTCAATCCGTTCGTGCTGACCACCAACCCCGACGCGCTGACCTACCAGGTTCCGGGCGGCATGCTCTCGAATCTGCTCGCACAGCTCAAGGCACAGAACTCTCTCGACCGCCTCGACGAGGTGCTCGCGGAGATCCCGAACGTCCGCAAGGATCTCGGCTATCCGCCCCTGGTCACCCCGATGAGCCAGATGGTCGGCGTGCAGTCCACATTCAATGTGCTGCTCGGCGAGCGCTACAAAAACCTCGCCAAAGAGGTCAAGAGCTATGTCAAAGGCGAGTACGGCAAGGCGCCGGGCGTGGTTGACCCCGATCTGATCAAGAAAGTCCTCGGCGACGAGCAGCCCATCACCGGGCGCTATGCCGAGACCCTCGCCCCCGGTTTTGAGGCGGCGAAGGAGGAATGCAAACAGTATGCTCAGAGCGACGAGGATGTGCTCAGCTATGTCGCATTCCCGCAGCAGGCAATGAAGTTCTTTGAGGCGAGAGAGGAACGCAAGTCCAACACCGCCCAGTACTCCATTGTAAAATTGGAAGGTTAAGGGGGAGTTTACGATGCCGTATAGTCTCATAGACAGCATCCTCGTCGGCCTGCTCGGTATTGCCGTCGTATTTGTTGTTTTGATTGCGCTGAGCCTGTTCATCATGGTTCTCTCGAAGCTCGTGGGCCTGTTTGTACCGAAGAAGAGCGAGAAGACCGAGACAGCCGCCGCTCCCGCGGCAGCACCTGTGGCCGCAGCGGCGGCCCCGTCTCTGCCCAATGCGGTCAAGCTCACCAATGTGGACGACAAGACCGCCGCGATGATTATGGCGATTGTCAGCAACGAGACCGACATCCCGCTTGATGAGCTTTACTTCAAGTCCATCAAAGCCTTAGATTAATTGGAGGGGAACACCATGAAATACAAAGTCACACTGAATGGAAAAGACTATGAAGTGGAAGTGGAAAAGGGCGAGGCCAGAGTGCTGAGCGTTGTCAACACGCCGGTCGCGGCGCCCGCTGCGGCCGCTCCCGCTGCTGCTCCTGCCCCGGCTGCTGCGCCGGCGCCCGCTGCGGCGCCTGCCGCCGCTCCGACCGCTGCCGGTGAGCAGATCAAGAGCCCGATGCCCGGCACCATTCTGAGCGTCAAGGTCACACAGGGCGCATCGGTTACCCGCGGGCAGGTCCTCGTCGTGCTCGAGGCCATGAAGATGGAGAACGACATCGTCGCTCCGAGAGACGGCGTCGTCGCGCAGATCGCGACCCAGAACGGCGCAACGGTCAACACAGGTGACGTCCTTGTTGTCCTCAATTAAAGGGGGGCGGATAAGATGTTTTCTGCGTTAGCTGCCGCCTCCATCAACGTGGGGGAAGTCATCAAGAACATCTGGATGACCTCCGGGTTCACCCAGATGACCTGGCAGGAGGGCGTCATGATTCTCGTCGCCTTCGTGCTGCTGTATCTCGCCATTGTCAAAAAGTTTGAGCCGCTGCTGCTGCTGCCGATCGCGTTCGGCGTGCTGCTTGCAAATCTGCCGCTCGCGGGCCTGATGGCGGAGCCTGCCAACGGCCAGATCGGCGGTCTGCTCTACTACCTCTACCAGGGCGTCAAACTCGGCATCTACCCGTCGCTGATCTTCCTCGGCGTCGGCGCTATGACCGACTTTGGGCCGCTGCTCTCGAACCCGATCTCCCTGCTGCTCGGCGCCGCCGCTCAGCTTGGAATTTATGTGGCATTTATCATCGCGAGCCTGCTCAACTTCACCCCGCAGGAGGCGGCCTCCATCGCCATCATCGGCGGCGCCGACGGCCCGACGGCCATCTTCCTGACGACCCGTCTCGCCCCGCATCTGCTGCCGGCCATCGCCATTGCGGCCTACTCCTATATGGCGCTGATTCCGCTGATTCAGCCGCCGCTGATGCGTCTGCTCACCACCAAAAAAGAGCGCGAGACCGAGATGAAGACGCTGCGCGAGGTATCCAAGGCCGAGAAGATCATCTTCCCGATCGTGGTCACCGTTCTCGTCTGCCTGCTTCTGCCGTCGGTCGCGCCGCTGCTCGGCTGCCTGATGCTCGGCAACCTCTTCCGCGAGTCCGGCGTGGTCGCCCGTCTGAGCGACACCGTGCAGAATGCGCTGATGAACATCGTCACCATCTTCCTCGGCGTCACCGTCGGTGCCACTGCGAAAGCCGAGACCTTCCTCAGCCCGTCCACCATTAAAATCATCGTGTTGGGCCTCATTGCCTTTGCGTTCAGCACCATCGGCGGTCTGCTGCTCGGCAAACTGCTGTACTGGCTGACCAAGGGCAAGGTGAATCCGCTGATCGGTTCTGCCGGCGTCTCCGCCGTGCCGATGGCGGCGCGTGTCTCCCAGGTTGAGGGCCAGAAAGCCAACCCTGCGAACTTCCTGCTCATGCACGCCATGGGCCCGAATGTCGCCGGTGTCATCGGCTCCGCTGTCGCGGCAGGCTTCCTGCTGGCGATGTTCCAGTAAAAATAACCTTATATAATAAGGAATAGATCTTGTGGCAAAACGGCGCTTTCGGGCGCCGTTTTCGCCATATATAGAGACACCGAAAAAAAGGGGTGAAAAGTGTGTAAAAATGAGCTTGACAGTGGGGGTATGGAGATGGTATTATAGGGAAGCACTCGAACGGACAGGCCCTTTTTGGAGAGGAAGAAGAAAAAAAGGGTTGACAAGAGGGATTTGGAAGTGAT